>DRNA01000232.1 GCA_011322365.1 Aeromonadales bacterium
GCAATTGCCAAATTCATGGCGAGCAAAAGCCCCAAGGCAATCGTACCTGATCGCTTTATTATTCTGAAATTAGTGTTAACCAACGATGATTTCCCATAAATCAATCTGTTGAACTAAGCATAGCAGAATGACAAATAAATCCAGTATAAAGTTCAAAGCTAATTTTACGCTAACCTTTACTTCAGACATAAAAAAGCCCGGTATTGATGGATAAATCAGACCGGGCAGAACTCCAAACTGGAGTAGGAGGATAAGGTTGGAAAACCTCATTGAGTAAATACTACTAATGAGTATAGACAACCCGTTTAATAGCAGCATTTTCACTCAGAGTTGTTAGAACTGACGCTATAACAATGATCTAGCAGGCAAACTGCAGGTAAATTGTTCGCTAGTTAGATGATTATGAATATAAAAATAGCAGGTTTATAAGATATTGTTATTAAAATAAAGGAATTTGTTTAATTGCGACGAAATTATAGCCTTCTCAGAGTTCCGTTTTAGCCATATTGTCTTAATTTTCAAGCAGAAAAATATACCCGTAATCCTCTATTTTCAGGTTTACGGGTATTCTTTAAATCGACTTATGCCGCTTTTTCTGAGTTCGATTTAGCTTTCTGCCCAGCTGATTTTGATTTAGTTGCTGAGGTACGGGCCTTAGTTTTTGCCTTTGTCTGTGGTCCTTGGTGATTAGCCACGTCTTCCGGAGAATAGTCATCCACCTGGATGGCATCCCAACGAGCTGCCCTCGCCTGCAGAATTTGACGACTTTCTTCAGAGTTTAATAATTTTAACTCCAGCGCCTGTTGTAAAGTCTGTTCAAGGTTTTCTGCTTCACTTAACTCTTCAGTTTTTAACAAATTATACAGTTTGCGTTCTGCCGGGGCGGCTTCTAGCACTTTACTGAAGGCATTTTCAACTCGACCGATAGCATCATCACTTTGACCAATAAAACATACTTCAGTAATGCGGTTTCTCACCTGACTTTTACAAACCATCGCCCTGACCAGTTGATGATCCAGCTTGTCATCAGGCATTTTAAATTGTCGACCTAAAGGCAGAACACAAAATTTCAAAACAAATGCCAGAGGTTTACTGGGAAAGTTATGACAAAAATCTACCAGTGCCTGCTGTATTAAATAGAGACTACGTTGAACATTCCAATGTACGTAGACTTTTTCATCTTCCTGGCAGCCGCCATCCTCATAGTATCTTAGCACCGTTGAAGCCAGATAGAGTTGACTTAAAATATCACCTAAACGCGCCGACAATCTTTCCTTTCGCTTCAGATCGCCGCCCAGTACAGCCATAGCAATATCTGAAATAAAGGCTAATGAAGAACTCATTCGTGTCAGGTGTTGATAATAACGTCCCATTTCATGATCAACCGGTTTATTGATCCATAAACTATTCGATAATCCCATGGAGAGTGAACGGATAAAATTACTTAATGAGTAACCAATATGGGCAAATAAATTTTCGTCAAAATTTTTCAGGCCCTGATCAGCATCGGGATTATGCGCCGCTTCCATTTCATTAAATACATAGGGGTGACAACGGATGGCACCCTGACCAAATATCATCAGATTGCGCGTTAAAATATTAGCGCCCTCAACTGTAATTCCAATTGGTGTCGCCATATAACCATGAGCCAGATAGTTCCTTTCTCCCAGGATAACCCCACGACCGCCATGGACATCCATGGCATGCGTTAAACAGGTCCTGCCCGCTTCCGTCATATGGTATTTGGCAATTGCAGAAATAACGGATGGTTTTAAGCCCAGATCTACAGCGGAAGCGGTTGCCACGCGTGTAGCTTCCAGCATATAGGCGCGTCCTGCAATTTGCGCCATGGCCTCTTCCACACCTTCGAAATTTGAAATGCTGGTGTTAAACTGTTGACGTACTCGTGCGTAAGCTCCTGTCATACGATAACTCATAGCACCACTGGCGGCGCCCATACCCGGCAATGATATTGCACGACCGGCTGCCAGGCATTCCATTAGCATCATCCAGCCTTTACCGGCGAAATCAACTCCACCCACGATCCATTCCAGAGGAATAAAAACGTCTTTACCCTGAGTAGGGCCATTCATGAAGGCAGCATTCATAGGTAAATGTCTTTGTCCTATAATGACACCTTTGTGTTTGGTTGGAATTAACGCAACCGTGATACCGATGTCCTTTTTATCACCCAGTAAGCCCTGAGGATCTTCCAGCTTAAATGCCAGACCTAAAACTGTCGCCACAGGTGCAAGAGTAATATAGCGTTTGTTCCAGTTTAATTTAATGCCGGTAACTGTTTTACCTTTGTATTTTCCTTTACAGATCACACCGGTATCGGTCATGGCTCCAGCATCAGAACCCGCATCCGGTGCGGTTAAGGCAAAACAGGGGATTTCCTTGCCAATGGCCAGATTGGGTAAATATTGATCTTTTTGGGCATCAGTGCCGTAATGTAATAACAATTCAGCAGGCCCTAATGAGTTAGGCACCATCACATCAACCGCCGCCGATCCACAGCGGGTGGCCAGTTTTGTCACAACGGTTGAATGAGCCAGAGCAGAAAACTCCAGGCCACCATAAGCTTTGGGAATAATCATCCCCAGGAATTTTTCTTTTTTAATGTATTGCCATACTTTTTCTGGTAAATCTTTGTCTTTATGAACAATTGTCCAGTCGTCCAGCATATTACAAAGCGTTTCTAGCTGATTGTCGATAAAAGACTGTTCTTCTTCTGTTAATTGAGGTGAGCCATAGCTTAACCATTTCGACCAGTCCGGGTTTCCCTGAAATAAATCACCGTCCCACCACACATCTCCCGCTTCCAGAGCTTCTTTCTCGGTAGAATTCATTTTAGGCAATACTTTTTTAAACAGTAAGAATAATGGCCGGGTTATTTTCTCTCGACGAAATTCAGGAAGCATTAACGGTATGGCCACCAGGGCCAGTAAAATCCAGGGCAGCAAATGAAAACTGGATAATAAGCTAATAACGAAAAGTGAAGCGCTCACCATGATCACAGAAGTGGTTAAATCTTTTCGAAGATAAAGGGCCACTGCAGTAACCAGGAACAAACAAAGTAACTGAAACATCATAATAACTTCTCCTGGTAGAATTTAGAGTTGCTCAACGGTGCTAACAGAAACATTTTTAAGTCCTGCAGCCAGATAGGGGATTAATTTCTGTGAGATATCCTCAACGGTTATCTCCTTGTTAAAATCAGCCAGTGCTATATCCGCCAGAGCCTGATTGCCCGCAAAGGTGAATACCACTGCTCCCATGGTGAAATGTAAGCGAAGAAAAACTTCAAAAGGACTATGGTTCGGTAACGATGCATAAATCAGATGATAGAAGCGTTCCATGACAGCGCCATATTTTTCCATCATAAAACGGCGAATATGGCCCTGACTCTCAGAATAGGCTCTACCGATTAACTGCATGAAAATACCGGTACCACCATCGCGAATAAGATCCAGACACATCAACGGCTCAGCCATAGTTTGCAATACTTCTTCAACTTCTGCTGTGTGCTGCGTTTGCTCTAATGTATCCAGCTGTTGTTGTAAATCTTTAAAAAATACCGAAAGATAACGATCAAAAACAGCCTGAATAAGGCTTTTTTTCGAACCAAAATGATAATTTACCGATGCCAGGTTTACATTGGCTCGTGTGGTAATTAGCCTTAATGAGGTTTCAACAAACCCTCTTTCTGCAAATAATTCTTCAGCGGAATCAATAATTCGATTTTTGGTATTTAAACGGGATTTATCAAGTTGTGCTACATTATTGTTCATCAAAGTACAAATCTCACAAGCAATCAAACAGTTGTTTGAAACATACGTTCTAATCAATGAGTTGTCAAGCAATTTAGCTGTTTTGACAGCTATTTTGTGAACAATGGCTCAAAGGATTACAATTATTCCAGCTCGGATTAAAGAAAAGCACCAGTAATAGAATATTGCAGCAGTCTGCTTTGGCTACGATGAGTTGTTTGTTTAATCAAAGTTCAGTTTCTGCCTGCAGAGATTATGATAAATGAATTCACTTCTACCCCTACCGCAATCCTGCATTTTGAATGGTAATGAGTATGCTGAACAGGGTTTGTTCAGGATCCCTGGCGTATTCTGTTTCCGAAGCAAAGTTATCTGAGCAGAATTCAAAGTATTATCTATAATTAGTAACACTGATAAGTGCTTAACAGGTTATTTTAGTGGAAAAGGAACAACTGGCCATCCTAAAAAAGCTCTCCCAACTTAATTGTCTACAAACAAAAGCGGCAATATTAGACAGTGAATTACATATGGACCGGCTTTCTCAGGCTTTTACCGATCTGATTTCTCTCGAAGAAGCCATCACCCAAAATCTCGATAATCAGCACATGCTGGCAGACCTTACTCAATCATTACGAAAAGTCATCAGTCAAACTACCATTGAATTACAATTTTTTGACCGCTTAAAGCAGAAATTAGAACATGCCTGTAAACCAATGTCTCAATGGGCCAATCAGGGAAAATTACTTGATCCTGAAAGTGAAGAATTCTCAAACCAGTACAGTACACCGGAAGAATTAACGCTTTATGAGGAATTTATCAAATGCGGAGATGTGGAAAAGGCTCTGGCTAATTTCCAATCAAAAAACATAGTAACAAGTAGTGAACCGGAATTATTTTAATTAATTACCACTACCCGACTCCAGTGGAGGAAACTTACGCCAGGCAGTAAGATCCTTCGGCAGGCTCAGGATGACAATCTTTTTTTCTCTAAACTCTAAACTCGAATTCCCCTGTCATTCCGAGTGCAGTCGAGGAATCTTATGCCAGGCAGTAAGATCCTTCGACAGGCTCAGGATGACAAGCGGTTTTTTTCTAAACTCCAAACTCGAATTCCCCTGTCATTCCGAGTGCAGTCGAGGAATCTAACGCCAGGCAGTAAGATCCTTCGACAGGCTCAGGATGACAAGCTTTTTTTTTCTAAACTCTAAACTCGAATTCACCTGTCATTCCGAGTGCAGTCGAGGAATCTTATGCCGTGCCTCAAGATCCTTTGACTAGCTCTGCCAGTTGTCATTCTCTATTGCTGTTGCATGAATTGATTTAACTCTGTAGCATCAAAAGGCCAACAGATGGTGCCATCGTGATAGCATACTACTGGGATGCTTGTTCTAAATTGTTCCAATAATTTTTCATCATCAACAATATCCAATTTTTTATAACTCATACCATTTTGGTGACAATAATCATTCAATAATGATTCTGCCTGTTCACACAAATGGCAAAACTCGGTAGTTAAAAGTAAAATATTATCTGTGGTCATTAAGGATTATCTGTCTGAGCTGTTAGCTTATGAGTCAGTTCAAAACAATGATGAATTTTCTGATTGCGCTTGAAATCCAGATCAAGAGTCTGCTGGCTTATATCTTTAACGGCATATTTATCCATTAAAAGTTTACTCATTTTAAAATTTCTAAAGTTATTTGAAAATAACATTACACCATTATCAGTCAGCGATGACATCAGAAAATCAATCAGTATTTCATGGTCCTTTTGTACATCCCAGTGTGTTTCCATACTTTTTGAATTGGAAAATGTAGGTGGGTCGAGAAAAATCACATCATATTTTTCAGTATTATTTTCAATCCACTTTAAGCAATCGGCTTTAATAAATTTATGCTGCTCTGAAGTGAAACCATTAAGTTGCATATTTCGCTTTGACCATTGCAGGTAGGTATTAGACAAATCTACTGTGGTAGTGCTGCTGGCATTTGCTGCGGCAGCGTAAACTGTTGCGGTGCCAGTGTAAGAGAATAAATTTAAAAAAGACTTTCCATTACAGTATTTGCCAATTAATTGCCTCACCGGACGATGATCCAGAAAAAGGCCGGTATCAAGATATTGTCCCAGATTCACTTCAAATTTAAGGTTAGACTCCTTAACAGTAAAGGGTTTATTTATCGCATCGGATTTTAATTCTAATGGCTGATATTGATGTTGTTGTTTCTGTTTTCTACGTTGTTTAAGAAATATATCCTGCATCTCAACTTCAAATAATACTCGTAATGTGAGTAAAACACGATCCAGCCTTTTACGGGTAACTGTTGTCGGAATTGAAGCAGGTGCTTCATATTCCTGTACATGAAAATATTTTTTATTGTTTTCAATTTTTGTATAACAATCGATGGCCACATTAAATTCTGGCAGATCAGCATCATAAATACGGTAGCAACTGATATTTTCTTTCTTAAGCCATTTAGCCATTTTTTTGATGTTTTTCCTGATACGATTGGCCAGTTGTTCAGCATCATCAGGTAATGTCTGTAAATTTTCAGAATAGCTACTACTATAAAAATTATCAGCAACAACTTCAGAACAACACAGCTCCACCGGGATCTGACCATTATAAAAATGATAAAAGCGCTCAACACGAATTCCCGTAGCTCGGGACATATCCCTGTCGGGTGATAGATAAGCAACCCTGGAGCCCAGGGCATTTGCTTTTAGCCAGTCACCCATCATGCCATAAATTGATAGTGCTGCGTGTCGCTCTTCAAGTCGTTCACCATAAGGAGGATTAACAATGATCAGGCTATTTTCGGGAGCCTGAAAATTGTTCTGTTCAATTGCTGTCTGTTTCAGGGTAATTATTTCAGCTACGCCAGCACGTCGAATATTATCTTCCGCATTCTCTAATACTGAAGGATTTTTATCAAAACCAAACATCTCACCCTGAAAACGTTGACGACCCTGATTAAGTTTTTGTTCAGCTTCAGTGATTAATTGTTGCCAGAGGTTTTCATCGTGTTGTTTCCAGGACTTAAACCCCCAACGTTTACGAATTAATCCCGGCGCCTGGTCCCAGGCCATAAAGGCCCCTTCAACCAGCAATGTCGCTGAACCACACATGGGATCGATTAAATCTTTACCCGATTTCAACAGTTCAGGCCAACCTGCTCTGATTAACATGGCTGCAGCCAGGTTTTCTTTAAGTGGTGCCTGCCCGGTTGCCGTCCTGTAGCCCCGCTGGTGTAAACTGTTGCCACTTAAATCCAGATATATTTGAGCGCTGGTTTTATGACAGAAAAAATTAATTCTCAGATCCGGTTTATCCCTGTTTACCGATGGCCTGGCACCGGTCTCATCACGAAATTTGTCCACCAGAGCATCTTTTATTTTTTGAGAAACAAAACCGCTATGATTTGACCAGGCCTGTTTCAGCGAGGAAGATATGGCAAAAGTATTTTTTACTAAAAAAATGTTGCACCAGTCAATGGCATAAACCTCATCATAGAGTGTGTCATTGGAAGCACAATTAAAATGCATCAGTTCTAATAATATTCGACTCGCCAGACGAGACCAGAGACAGACTCGATATCCCCCTTCGAGATCTGAAGAAAAGTGGACACCCGCAATGGTTTGTTTAATATTATGCACACCCAGTTGATTCAATTCCTCTGTCAGCAAATCTTCCAGTCCTTTTGGGCACGGGGCAAAATAATTTAATAACGGATGATGTTGTTCCAGCTCATGCATACTATTTTTTAGCCATTATTTTCTGTTCTGCAAAATAATTTTTGATGGCCAGAGCAGAATCATGAATAAGATCCGGGCCATAAAAAATAAAACCGGTGTAGATTTGAACAAGATCAGCGCCTGCCCTGATTTTTTCAACGGCATCTTCTGCGTTCATAATACCGCCAACACCAATAATAGGAAATTTCTCTGGTAATTGTTTTCTTAATGAGGCTATCACCTGGTTACTCCTATCCGTTAATGGTGCACCACTCAAACCTCCAGCTTCCTCGGCGAACTTCGAATCTTTAACATACTCTCTGCTCACAGTGGTATTAGTCGCTATAACACCATCTATTTTTGTTTCAACGAGTATGTTCGACAAAGTTGCGAGTTGATCCACAGTAATATCGGGAGCAATTTTCACTACCAGAGGAACATAACGATCATGTAATCCGTATAAATCCAGTTGTTTTTCTTTGAGTTTTCCTAACAACTTTTTAAGAGGTTCACCAAATTGTAATGCCCGTAAATCAGGAGTGTTAGGTGAAGAAATATTGATAGTGACGTAATCTGCAATCTCATAAATTTTTTCCAATACAGTAAGATAATCATCAATAGCATGGTCATTATCCGTCTGTTTATTTTTTCCTATATTTATCCCCAGCACTCCTGAGAAGTGTCGGGATTTAACCTGTTGCAATAGATGATCAACACCCAGATTATTAAAACCCATACGATTAATTATAGCCTGCTGTTCTTTTAGACGGAATAGCCTGGGTTTTTCATTACCCGGTTGTGGTAGCGGTGTTACTGTCCCCACCTCAACAAAACCGAAACCCAGCGCTGAAAGTTCTACAAAATAATCGGCATTTTTATCCAGACCAGCAGCCAGTCCCACGCGGTTAGGAAATTGAATACCCATAATTTCAACCGCATCATCAATGCTGTCTTTTGCCAGTAATCGCGGGAATTTTTTTAACAGCCTCAACGATAACTGATGGGCATATTCTGCATCCAGCAAAAATAAGAACGGACGTATCAGAGTGTAAAGCATTTATTTCTCATAAATTAAACCTGAATTCCTCTATAAGAATTCAGCTAAAAAGGCAGATAATGAATTTATCTGCCTTACTATTTTTCATCGATGTAAGATCTCAGGACTTCATTTTGGTCGCATCTTCGCGCCATTTTCCATTTTCATAATGAGCGACCCAACCTGTTGGTTTTTTCTGTTCATTTTCACTCATCACATACTGTGATTTGGTTTTTCTGGAAAAGCGTATCACCGCATCCCGCCCTTTGGGATCCGCCACAGGTGCCTGGGTTAAATAGGAGAATTTAGGATCCAGCAGATCTTTCACAATTAATAATTCTTTGACTTTCGGCGGCCGGGTTTCCCGATTTTTGGGAAACTTACTCGCAGCAAGAAAAATGCCAGCAGCACCATCTCTGAGAACATAGGTATCATCAACCTTGGCACATTTGAGCATGGGCATGGGAATGGGATCGGCTTTAGGCGGAGCTGGCTGCCCACTTTTCAACAGTTTTCGAGTATTTTTACAATCCTCACTGGTACAGGCAAAATACTTTCCGAAGCGACCATTTCTGAGCTGCATATCGGCACCACATTTATCACACTCGATAACCGGACCATCATAGCCTTTGATTTTAAAGGTGCCTTTTTCAACTTCAAAACCATCACAGTCCGGATTATTACCACAGATGTGTAATTTTCTCTGCTCATCAATCAGATAACTTTCCATTGCCGTGCCACATTTTTCACAGCGATGTTTCGCAATCAGATTTCGCGTTTCCGCCTCATCGTCATCACCTACGGCAATGGCTTCTTCACCAGGCGTCAGGTTAAGCGTTTTTTTGCAACGCTCTTTGGGTGGAAGTGAATAACCGGTACAGCTTAAAAAGACACCTGTACTTGCCGTCCGTATGGCCATTGGTCGCTGTTGACATTCGGGACAGATAATATCAGTGACCACAGGCTGATTGGGACGCATACCACCTTCAGCCTGATCTTTTTCTGCTTTTTCCAGACGGCGACTGAGATCCTCATAAAACTGATCCAGTACTTCAATCCAGTTTCGCTCGCCGTGGGCTACTTCATCCAGTGTTTCTTCCATATTAGCGGTGAAATCAAAACTCATAAAGTTATCAAAATTTTCAGCCAGTCTGTCGGTTACAATTTCACCCATTTTTTCTGCATAAAAGCGTTTACCTTCCAGGCTCACATAACCTCTGTCCACAATGGTTGAGATAATGTTGGCATAGGTAGAAGGTCGGCCAATGCCTCTTTTTTCCAGTTCTTTCACCAGGCTCGCTTCGTTAAAACGGGGGACGGGTTTGGTAAAGTGCTGATACGGAACGACATCTTTAATATTGAGCACATCACCTACTTTTAAATCCGGTAATAATACTTCATCGTCTTTTTTACGGTTTGCCTGCTGCACATGAGTCCAGCCATCAAAGATTAACACACGTCCCTTTGCACTGAGTTCATATTCACCCGCTGCCACTTTAACCTGTGTGGACAGATATTTTGCCGGGGGCATCTGACAGGCTACAAACTGGCGCCAGATAAGTTCATAAAGTCTTTCAGCATCTCGTTCCATACCCGATAAATCCTGTGGGCGACGATTCACATCGGAAGGTCGAATCGCTTCGTGTGCTTCCTGAGCACCGGCTTTGTTCGCATAGAGATTCGGCCTGGCAGGCAAATAGTTGTCACCATAATTTGACTGAATAAATTCCCGACAGGACTCAACCGCATCCTGACTCAGACTTTTGGAATCCGTTCTCATATAGGTGATATAACCGGCTTCATACAGCTTTTGTGCCGTCATCATGGTACGTTTCACCCCAAAACCCAAACGGGTACTGGCCGCTGCCTGTAGTGTGGAAGTAATAAATGGCGCTGAAGGCTTTGAGGAGGTTGGGCGGTCTTCCCGCTTACTCACGGTATAAGTTGAAGCCTTGAGTGCTTCAACCGCTTTCATTGCCTGTTCTTCGTTTACGGCTTTAAAAGTCTTTTGCTGAAATTTTGTTAACTGTAATTTAAGCGGTTCTTTCTTTGCGGTTAAGGCTTCAGAAAGAATTTCCCAGTATTCTTCAGGTATAAAGGCACGAATTTCTCTTTCCCGTTCTACCACCAGGCGTACGGCTACCGATTGCACCCGTCCTGCAGATAAGCCTCTGGCAACCTTTTTCCACAACAAAGGTGATACGGTAAAGCCAACCAGACGATCAAGGAATCTCCGTGCCTGTTGGGCATTTACCCTGTTCATATCCAGCTCACCCGGATGTTTGAAAGCTTCCTGGATGGCATTCCTGGTGATTTCATTAAAAGTCACCCGTTTAAAACGTGACTCATCACCGCCGATAATTTCCTTAAGGTGCCAGGCAATGGCTTCACCCTCACGGTCCAAATCCGTTGCCAGATAGACGATATCGGCATTTTTTGCCTTTTCTTTTAATTCCTTAATGACTTTTTCTTTACCGGGCAGCGTCTTATAGTTCGCTTTCCAGCCATGAGCCGGATCAATACCCATACGATTCACCAACTGCTTTTTAGCTTTCTCTCGACGATACTTTTCTTTGGCTTCAGGTGTCATCTTGCGGGTTAATGCAGCCTGTTTGGCGCGTGCTTTCGGATCGCTAGTCGAGCCACTACCGCTCGTGGGCAGATCACGTACGTGTCCTACAGAAGATTTGACAATAAAATCTTTACCCAGATATTTATTGATTGTTTTCGCTTTGGCTGGAGACTCTACGATAACCAGTGATTTTGCCATGTTATTATTTTATTCCCGATAATAGCGTGATCATCATTCCAGCCCATTCATTATTAACAAAACCGGAAAATGTAATTTTAATTAACTGTTTTCATTATTTGGAGTCCAGGTAGACTCCTTATACAAAGGTGCATATATAAAGTGATTGTGGTCGGTGGTCAAGAAACATTTTCGTTAATTTTAAATTTGTGACCTGTAACGTGATCTTTTTAATCGCTTCTAATGACATGAAATAACATTGTTTAGCGAAAAATACAGCATGAAACGTATCCACCAGGGATTACAATCACTGAAAACTCAACTCAGGCAAAATCTCATTGCTATTGCCAGTCTGTTTATAGCTCTGGCCGGCTTAACAGCCAACATTTCCTATATGGAACACAAAGAACTGAACAGTAATCTTCGTACAGCCAGTTTTCAGTTACTAATTGAGTTAAGTGAATTAGAAAAAATCACCTTCCAGTTACAATTTGATAAGGAAACCGGCACCATTAATGCCCGTACCGGTTGGGTAAAAGTTCGATTAATTGAAGGGTTAAGTAAACTCACTTCAATTAAGGTGCAAAAGGATTCAGATGTCCTGCTGGAAAGCTGGAAAGATAACTGGCAGGATCTGGGTAATCACCCAACCAGTGCATTTGATGATATCTCCAACCAGATTTCAGCTGTAAGACAATCGCTCATTGAGCTGATTTCTACTTTAAATTAACCCAACTGTTCCTTAAGTAATAAAAGTGGCGACTGTTGTGTCAGGCGTTTACGCAACCCCTGTCCGCTTAACATCAATACCAGCGAAGCAATAACAGGTAGCACAACCCAGATTAAAGGGTGTATTTGCTCTTTCAGATCCAGCAAGCCCACGGCTACCCAGGCATAACCCAGCTCAACAAAAATGGCAGCAACCAGTCCGGAAATAATGCCCAGCGTCCACCACTCCATCAGTAACAAACGGTGAATGAGGCGATTACTTCCACCCACAGCTCGTATCACCAATCCCTGCAATAAACGTTGTCTGTAGGTAATATGCAGTACCGTTAATATTAAAATAAACGCCAGCAGTGCAATAAAGCCCATACTTAATTGTAAAATAATACCCGCCTGTGAAATCAGTGAGCGTAATTGGGATAAAACGCGATCAACCGGAATCATGGAAACCGACGGGTACTGTTTTAATGTCTTTTCTACAGCCTTAAGCCCACCTGGCGGGACGTAGAAACTGCTTAAAAAAGTCACCGCAATATCTTGCTGCGATTCACTCGGAAAAATAATAAAAAAATTGGGTTTAAAAGAATCCCAATGCACTTTTCTGATGCTGGATATTTTACCCATGAGTTGTTCTGCACCCACAGCAAAAGTGAGTTCGTCTCCCAGATGTAAGTCCAGCCTGTTTGCTAACCCTTGCTCAACCGATAGAGTGTTTATAGTCTTTCCGCTGGAATTATGCAGCTGCGATGGAGGCCAGTTGCCAGCTATAATTTCATTATCAGCCGCCAGTTTATTGCTAAAAGTCAGGTTCAATTCCCTTTTAAGGGCATTATCCTGTTTCTGCTTTTCTGTTACAGCCTGCAAAATGGGTTGATTATTTAAGTTAACTAACCGCCCTCTGGCAATAGGGTACCAGTTGGAACTTTGCAGCTTTAATTGCTTTAAATCCGCATCAATGAGAGATTTATCTTCAGCTGCCACATTAAATAAAAACAGATTGGGCGTATCTTCGGGTAGTTCCTGCTGCCATTGTTGAAACAACCCCTGGCTGACAAGAAATATTAATCCAAACAGACTGAGGATCAGCGAAGTAACCAACATTTGCAGTGAAATCGACTTGCGATTGGTTTTAATCATCTGGCTAACAATGGCCAGACTCCCGCCACGAGTTAATGCCAGAGATGAAAACACCCGGGTAAGTAATCCGGTTAACAAAACCAGCACAATGGTCAGTGTTATAATTCCCAGCATAAATGCTGCCCAGAGTTTCCAGTCCTCGCTCCAGTAAAAAGCAATAAGCATCACCGAAAGCACACCCGGAATCCAGTAATGAAATGGTATTTTTAAGTGTCCCTGCTGGGGTCTTAAAATGGCTAATGGTGGCATAGCTGTAGCCTGATATAAGGTAGGAAATAAAAATACAGAAACCAGCAACAAACCGGTGGCAATAGATAAAATAGCACTGGATATATTAAAGGATTGTGCAGAAAAAATCGGCATGCCCGTATCAACGAAATCAGAAAAAATCATCAACATAAACTGACTGAACAATGTCCCCAGTAACACCCCCAGAAGACCACCGAGCAAACCGATAACCAGCATCAGCTTCAGGTACTGGCGGATTAACTGACTTCGTTTAATCCCCAGACAACGCCAGAGAGCCACACGTTCCCGTTGTTCTTCAGCAAAGCGATAGCCCGAAAAGGCCAGCGCTGCGATCCCCAACAGCAATGCTATCATGGTTGAGACAGCCAGAAAGGTTCGAATTCTTGAGAGCAGTTTACTTGAAGAGGTAGATTGTGCCGGATCCTGCCACTGTTCTCCGGGTTTGAGTTTATCTTTTAGCCAACGATGATAAATGGATAAATTCTCTTCATTACCTGCTAATAATAATTTAAATTGGACACGACTACCCGGCCGCACCAGATCAGTTGATGGCAGATCATCAAGATTAATGATGGCTCGTGGAGCGAGCCCTGCCATGCCACCCACATTACCCGGTTCATCAAGAATAAGACCCGAAACGGTCAACTGAATTTTACCCAGATTAACTTTTTGACCCACTTTAACTTCCAGGGCATCAGCCAGTCTTAATGATAGCCAGATGTTACCGGGTGAAGGTGATTGTTGTACCTGACCCACCGTGTCCTTTCGATTTTTCGCAATAACGATATGACCTGCCAGAGGGTAAAATTTATCAATAGCGGCAATACTGGCTAACTGAAATCCCTGTTCACTGGCCACCATACTAGCGAGGGAGGTTACCAGAGAGTGTTTCAATTTATTAGTGTCTGTCTCAACTACCCATTTCTGAGGAATGTTACGCCAACTGACAATAGTTCTGTCTGCACCCATTAGTGTTGAGACTTTTTCAGTCAGGCTTTGCTCCATCAGATGAAAGATCTGATCACTGGCGGCAAAACTACCTACCACAAACAATAAAGTCAGACTGAACAACTTAAGTTGTCCGGTCCGCCAGATTTCTTTGATCAATAAGGGAAAATTAAACATCGGCTGTATTCACTTCAGTCTGGATACGGCCATTATCCAGAACTAATTTTCGCTGGCAGCTGTGCGCAAGCGATTCATCATGGGTGACTAATATCAGGGTGGTATCGGATGCCTGATTCAGACCGAATAACAAATCGATAATCTGTTGACCGGTGTGTTGATCAAGATTGCCGGTAGGTTCATCAGCAAACAGAACAGCCGGTTCTGCTACAAATGCCCGTGCTAGTGCCACCCGTTGCTGTTCACCTCCAGAAAGTTGTTTGGGTAAATGTTTCAGGCGCTGTTCAAGCCCTACCAGTTTCAGGTATTTTTCAGCTCGTTTTCTGGCATTAGGTGTTTTGGTTATTTCCAGCGGTAACATCACATTTTCTACTACGGTCAGGCCTGGCACCAGATAAAAATTCTGAAACACAAATCCAACCAGCTCTGAGCGCAAGCCAGCACGTTCATCTTCCGAAAGTTGTGTTAGTTGACGTCCGTTGAAAATAATATCTCCAGAACTGGGTAAATCCAGCCCGGCCATTAATCCGAGTAGTGTGGATTTACCTGAACCGGAAGCACCTACAATGGCAATAGATTCGCCAGCTTCAACCTCAAAGTTGATATCCTGCAAGATCTGAATATGTTCATAACCAGAATCCACACGTTTATTGATATTTTTAAGTTGAATTATCTGCACTTTGTTTTCCCTTATACCCGTTCTACTTGAAGATGCCTGATTTCAGCAAGAGAAGAAGCGTACAGATTCAAGGCATAAAAGTGAAGTGTTAGTCATTCTAACTTGAACTTTTATAACGCGGAAGATGTGCGCTTATCCTCTTG
Source organism: Aeromonadales bacterium (assembly GCA_011322365.1). GTDB lineage: Bacteria > Pseudomonadota > Gammaproteobacteria > Enterobacterales > DRNA01. The sequence goes on from DRNA01000232.1 coordinate 15,350, forward strand.
CCCTACGGGAGCTCAGACGGGAAGCCAGCGCCGCGTTGCCTACACGGATGTAGGTAAGGAGCGTGAGCTGGGAGCGGAAGCTTTGCAACTTTTGCTAAGGTAATAAACATTAGCTGCAAGTTGCGCCTTGCTCTGACATCCCGTCTGAACTCTGAAACAGGCATCTTCAAGTAGAACGGGTATAAACCTGATCTATTTCATTGCTGTCTGTAACTTATTCAATTTCATTGTAGTCTGTTAAGCTACCCGTTAATTAACTGACTTTGGGAGAGCCATAACCTTGAACTCATCAACCCTTTTCTCTGGCCACTTTTTATTATTCGTCTGTCTCTATTTTATTGGCCTGGCTCCTTTGAGTGCTGCTGAAAAGCAAAACATTACTAAGACTATCCCGCTGGCAAAAGAAAGCACCAGAAAAATAGTTATACTGGGAGACAGCCTGAGTGCCGGTTATGGTTTAATTCCACAGTCAGGATGGGTTAATTTATTATCCAGCCGTTTAAAACAACAAAATAAACACTGGACCGTTATCAACGCCAGCATCAGTGGTGAAACAACTTCAGGTGGCTTACGACGCCTCTCAGGCTTACTTTCACAGTACCAACCGCAAATCGTACTTATCGAACTGGGCGGTAATGATGGTTTAAGAGGATTCATGCCCAAAATCACCTATGCTAATTTGCAAAAAATGATCCTGATGTCAAAAAATGCATCTGCTCAGGTGATCCTCGCAGGTATTCATTTACCACCTAATTACGGCCACATTTATGAGAAAGCCTTTTATCAGATTTTTGTTGATTTGAGTAAAAGTTACCAGGTCGCTTTTATCCCTTTTATTTTAAAAGATGTTGCGGAGTATAAATCTCTGATGCAATCAGATGGTATCCATCCTAAAGAAACTGCGCAGACAATTATCCTGGATAACGTCTGGAAAGTTTTAGCACCGCTATTGTAACCAGTATCATAGCCGCCAAGCCGATTTGAAAAAAATCAGCGTTCCCAACGATTAGCTGCCACCAATCTATCCAGTTGTTTGTAGGCTTCATCCAGGTCATGCTGAATTGCTGTGAGGGCCTCCAGGTGTTCCTTACGTTCAGCTTTGCTCAGGGTTTCATCCAGCGTGGCAGCTTCTTCTAATTTTAACTGTTTTTGCATTTCAACTGTGATCTGTTCCAGCGAGAAAATTTTGTATCCATATTCATGGGCCTGATAAAAAGCTGCATTTAAATTATCCGGACAGACATTATTATAACGGTATCCCTGTCGACCTAACTGATAGCCATTTAAAGGGCGACAATATTTTTTCAAACCCTCAGCACGTCCCTGACGATATTCATCACCATTGATAGTAATGCCATGTTCTGCACAGGCATCCCGATGTTGTGAAAGTTGAGTTAAAGAAGCACCACGGGTTCCGTCTGCCAGTCCAATACCATACCAGTCACCAGATTGGCATTGTCCTTTATTCAGGGTTGAACACCCACTCAAGCCCAATACCAAAAAAAAACACATTACGCTAAAATTTTTCATTTGAATCTCTCTTTGCCCCGACCTTGGCTTCCACCTTTATTAAAAGACTACCTGAAAAAGAAAATATTCAAGTAAGACACATTAAGTGTCCGATATTATTGTGATTCTTTAACCACCTGAGCTACTGCTCGTTCAAAACGAGCCATGGCTTCATGAATTTCTTCTTCAGTAATTAATAATGAAGGTACCAGCCTGACGGTACTCGGCCCCGCTACCAACACCATTATTCCATGCTGTAAACCAGCGCCCACAAAAGCTTTAGCTTTACCCTGAAATTTTTCAACTACGCCACAGCCAATCATTAGACCCTTGCCTCTGATCTCATCAAAAACCTGGTATTTATCATTGATGGTCTGAAGCAGGTCTCGCATCAAAATGCCTTTTTGCTTTACGCCCTGGAGCACGTCTTCAGTATTAATAATATCAATCACCGCATTACCTACCGCTCCAGCCAGAGCATTACCGCCATAAGTGCTACCATGAGAGCCTATTCCCATGCTTTGGGCAAAGTGATCGGTGGTTAACATGGCACCCATAGGGAAGCCGCCGCCTAATGCTTTTGCCGTAGTTAGAATATCCGGGATCACGCCATAACCCATATAAGCATATAAATCACCGGTACGACCCATTCCAGTCTGTACTTCGTCAAAAACCAGTGCTGCATTAAAGCGGTCACATAATTCACGCGCCTTGGTTAAAAAATCCGCATTTGCAGGTAGAATGCCTCCCTCTCCCTGTATAGGTTCCAGTACTACGGCACAGGTTCTTTCTGAAATTGCATCTTCCAGTTGTTCAATATTGTTAAATTCAATATGAGTGATGCCACCGGGCAAAGGCTCATAGCCTTCAGTATATTTGGGTTGACCGCCAACAGAGACTGTAAACAGGGTGCGGCCATGAAAACCATTAACAAACGCAATAATTTCATTTTTTTCTGCACCAAAGTGATTATGTGCATGTTTTCGAGCCAGTTTGAATGCAGCTTCATTAGCTTCGCCACCAGAGTTAGCAAAAAACACTTTTTCCGCAAAGGTTGCATTCACCAGTTTTTCGGCCAGTGCCAGAATGGGTTTATTGGTATAAGCATTGCTTAAATGCCAGAGTTGGCTGGCCTGATGATCAAGCGCAGCCACCACTTTAGGGTGACAATGACCAACCGCATTCACCGCAATACCGGCAGCCAGGTCGAGATATTCATTGCCTTGTTCATCCCAAAGATGGACTCCCTCCCCCCTTACCGGGATAATTGCCGCTGGCGCATAATTAGGCACCATAACCTGATCAAATGTTTCTCTTGATATTGCTGTCATAATGAAGGAATTCCCGTAAATTGTGCTGTGGATGAGTAAACTGTTGATGTATTTTCAACATCTGATTTCATGGACGCTATCTTGCTGCTTTTAACAAAATAATTCCAGTGCTAAACTCATATTTTACAGATTATTCTGCATTTAAGAATTCCCTCACATCCATTGCTTTAAGCAACTGTTACTCCTTAATATGGTTACTCTTGAAAGAATTTCAGTCAATTTGTTACTTTAGAATGAAATTTTTCAGGTATAATTCAGGGCCGAATAAGAATAACAGGATACCTGGCAACAACTATGAGCATTATCAGACCCGTAAAAACTTCTGATCTCAGTCAACTTGTTGAACTCTCCAATCTGGCTGGACATGGATTGACCACGCTTTCTTCAGATCCCGAACGTTTAAAACAACAAATTACCCTGTCAGAACAATCGTTTAAAAAAACCGTCAGCCAACCTGAGCATGAATATTATTTATTTGTTCTGGAAGATAGTGAATCGGGTGATGTTATCGGTACCAGTGCCCTGGAGGCAGCTGTTGGTATGTCCGAGCCTTTTTATACTTATAAAGTCGGCACCAATGTACATAGCAGCCGCAAGCTTGGAATTTACAATCCCATGGAAATTCTACTGCTTGGGAACGACTACACCGGCACAACAGAACTCTGTACACTGTTTTTATCACCGAAATACCGTCGCGGTCTCAATGGGCGCCTACTGTCAAAATCGCGATTTTTATTTATGGCACAATTTAGGGAACGCTTTGCCGATCGCGTCATTGCGGAAATGCGCGGTTATTCTGATGAAAATGGCCGCTCACCGTTTTGGGATGCGTTGGGAAGCAAATTCTTTTCGCTCAGTTTTAGTGAAGCCGATCGCATCAGTGGCCTGGGTTCTAACCAGTTTATAGCTGAATTAATGCCACGATACCCTGTTTATGTTTCACTGTTACCCAAAGCCGCCCGAGAAGTCATCGGTAGAACTCATCCCGATACTTTTCCCGCGTTAAAATTACTTAAACGTGATGGCTTCCGCTATCAGGGATATGTTGACATATTTGATGCCGGGCCAACCATCGAATGTTATACCGACAATATTTCGACTATTAAGGCATCACAACTCTACCGGGTAACTATTTCCGATAAAGCTACTCAGTCAACTCAGGCCTATTTTATCAGTAATACTGAAAAAGATGCTTTTCGTGCTACCCTGGGAACCCTTGAAAAGGTCACTCATGACCAGGTGCTTATGAGCCAGCAAATGGCTGATAAATTAAATATTAATGACGCTGATTTTATTCGAGCAACAGCAATTTAGCAAAAGAGAACCCTGATTATGAAAACCTATGAAGTCAATTTTGATGGCATTGTTGGTCCTACGCATAATTATGCAGGGCTCTCATTAGGTAATATCGCCTCATTTAATAATGCCAAAATAGCCTCTAATCCCAAAGAAGCGGCATTGCAGGGACTGGAAAAAATGAAAGCCCTGCACGATATGGGTTTTAAACAGGGTATGATTGCCCCCATGGAACGGCCGGATGTTACTACCCTGAGACGTTTGGGTTTTAGTGGTTCGGATGAGGATGTTATTCAACAAACCGCTAAAAATGCACCACAATTACTTGTGGCGGTCTCCAGCGCCTCCAGTATGTGGACTGCTAATGCCTGCACCACTTCAGCCAGTAGTGATACAGCCGATAAGCGGGTTCACTTCACCGCTGCAAATCTGTCCAATAAATTTCATCGCTCCATTGAGTGGCAAACCACTGCACAGATCCTCAAAGCCATTTTCAGCAATGAAAACTATTTTGCTCATCATCAGGCACTCCCCATGGGCGATCATTTTGGTGACGAAGGTGCGGCTAATTTCACCCGTCTCTGCGATGGCTATGGTTCAAAAGGGCTTGAATTTTTTGTTTACGGTAAACAGGCCTTTAACCTTAATCAGCCGGCTCCAACACGTTTTCCTGCAAGACAGACGCTCGAAGCCTCAGAGGCTATTGCCCGTCTACATCAACTGGATTTATCTCATACAGTTTTTGCTCAACAAAATCCTCAGGTAATTGATTCCGGCGTGTTTCATAATGATGTCATAGCAGTAGGCAATCAACACGTACTGTTTTATCATGAACTGGCCTTTTTAAACAGCGATGAAGTTCTAGCTGAAATTCAGTCTAAATATCCGGGCGAGAAAGCATTAGAGTTTATCCGGGTTTCCTCAGAGAGTGTCCCTCTCGGTGATGCCATCAGTTCTTATCTATTCAATAGTCAACTGCTCAGTGTTAATGAGAATGAGATGTTACTCATCTGCCCCGGTGAATGTGCTGAGAATCCGCAGGTCAGTAAATATCTGGACTCTCTGATACAACAGCCTAACTGCATTAAAAAAGTCGAGTTTTACGATGTAAAACAAAGCATGCGTAATGGCGGCGGGCCTGCCTGCCTTCGACAACGAGTGGTACTAACCGAAGAAGAACTTGGTCAAACCAACCCACGGTGCATTATGGATGAGTCCATGTATAAAACGCTACGCCAATGGGTGAATAAACACTATCGTGACAAGCTCACTGCAGAGCAACTGGCAGATCCTCAGTTACTTGATGAGTCAAGACGAGCTCTTGATGAGTTAACTCAGCTGTTAGACCTGGGGAACGTCTATCCTTTTCAACACTAAATTTAGTAATTTCGTTACAGTTTAAGCGCATTATTGACTCAATAGTTGCCATTTTTTACTACATTTTGTCAACCAAAGTTATATCTGCACGTTTGAAGCAGCATGTCTTGAAGGATAGAGTAGAAATGCTATGGCAAATAATGTCACAATAACTGCAGAAAACTGGCCACAGAGAGCTAAAGCAGCAAAAACGATGACACAGGTAGTTTCCGGTGAAAAACGCCAGATCATGAATGATTTTCTTACCAGTGTTGAGAGACGAGCCTTTGCCATTGCAAAAATAGCTGTGACAAATCCCGATGATGCGCTGGAGTTAGTACAGGAATCCATGTTAAAACTGGTTCAACTCTATAGTAATAAACCCCGGGAGCAATGGACGCCATTATTTTATAAAATTTTGCAGAGTCGTATTCGAGACTGGTATCGTCGCAATAAGGTAAAAAACCGTATTTTCAGCTGGTTCAAAGGCAACCACCAACAGGAAGATGATTACTATGGCGATCCGGTTGAACAGACCGCTGCACCCGCATCGGTCGAACCGACACAATTAGTCAGTACCGAATTAGCAAATAAACAGCTGGAGTGTGCCTTAAAAACCTTATCTATCAGACAACAACAATGTTTTTTGCTTAGAGCCTGGGAAGGTATGAGTGTTAAAGAAGCCGCTTTTGTGATGAAATGCTCTGAGGGTTCGGTTAAAACACATTATTCAAGAGCAGTACATGCACTAAAAATACTAATGCAGGATTGGAACGATGAATAAAAAAACCTTTGATGATGATAAATTGATGCAGCTCTCCAAAGCACTGCGTGATGAAACAATCGATCATCTTGATATGAAAACTAACCTGGCACTTGAAAGAGCTCGACAAAGTGCGCTCGATGCTTCACCAAAATCAGCTTTTTTTGCAAGTGGTGATACTCTAATTGTAGAAAACACCTGGCTTAAGACCGGTCTTGGTTTAACGTTTGCGCTCTTATTTGTAACCATTTCTGTTTTTTTTATTAACAATAACAATTCTGACATATCGAATGATTTTTCTGAACCCATGTACTCAGACATAGAAATTCTTGGCGCTTCAGAACCCCTTGAATTTTATAATGACCTCGAATTTTACCAATGGCTGGAACTTGATGAAGGTTAATATCAACCATGTTGTTTTCACGCTGGGCGTTTTTTTTGTTGTGCCTGTCATCGCTTCAGAAAATTTAACCGCAGCGTCTCGTTCATTAGTATCAGCTGCAGGTGAAGAAGAGCCCAGCCTTGAATTTTTAATTTATCTTGGCGAATGGCAGGACAACTCTGGAAAAAGCATTAACCCGGAAAACTATAAAGATGAAAAAACGGTGTTAGCATCCATAAAAAAGAACATAGAGACAGAAGAAAGATTTAGTAAAGAAGAAGTTATTGATAACCAGTTAAACCTGGAAAATGTAGATTTAAACGCGGAGAAAAAACCATGAATACTATAGCAACACAACTAGGAAAAGTTATTGCCTTTACAATACTGATAACTTTCAGCTGTGTTTCTTTTTCTGCTGAATCCGTGAACAATGCCGATGATACCGCTCCCAGCTGGCAACAGTTAACCAGTCAACAACAACAGCAATTATCGCGCTTTAAATCCCGCTGGGATCAACTACCAGAGCAGGCACGAAACAAGGTTATCAAAGGACTGTCGCTCTGGCAATCAATGGACAAAAATCAGAGAACACGAGCAGCCAGCCGATTTAAGGCATGGAAAAAAATGACGCCGGCAGAACGAAAAAAAATACGCCAAACCTATAAACGCTTTAAAAACATGTCACCACAACAACGTGAACGTTTGAAACGACAACGTAAACGATTTAATTCACTGCCACCGGCTAAACGTGACGCATTAAAAAAAAGGTGGCATAAAATGACACCGGAACAAAGAAAAAAATTAAGAGATCGTTTAAAACATCGTCACAATAAACGATAAATAGGTGATGACAAAAGTTAACATCAATACCACCATGTCATTCCGAGCGCAGCACCAGGTCATTCCGAGCGCAGCACCAGGTCATTCCGAGCGCAGCACCAAGTCATTCCGAGCGCAGCACCAGGTCATTCCGAGCGCTAACACCATGTCGTTCCGAGCGTAGTCGAGGAATCTAACGCCAAGCAGTAAGATCCTTCGACAAGCTCAGGATGACGGACTGTTTTCTCTAAACTCGTATCTCTAAACTCGAATTCCCCTGTCCGAGCGCTAGCACCACGTCATTCCGAGCGCAGTCGAGGAATCTAACGCCAAGCAGTAAGATCCTTCGACAAGCTCAGGATGACGGACTGTTTTCCCTAAATTCTAAACTCGTATCTCTAAACTCGTAACTTAAAAAATCTGATAAGATGAAATTTATTTTATTTTCGTGTCAACCAGGCTTTGACCTACCCGTTTAACTCTCCATAGCAAAACAATTAGTTTTTATTCCAATAATTTCATTCATTCAGGAGAGTACACA
>DRNA01000233.1 GCA_011322365.1 Aeromonadales bacterium
AATCCACTGAACGACCATTACCCTTGTGATCGGTATTAATGCGATAGACCTTGGCATGAGGAATCACTTCGCAATTACCGCTTTGTAAACTTTGCGGCAACAATGCCGCTCGGGAACTGCCTTTGGCGCCAGAATGGCAACCATAGCTGCCACAATAACCCGAATATTCGCAACCGTTACGACCATTAAAGGGTTGAGATAAAATACCCCGCGCCATGGGAAAAGGATGCAGTCCTAACTCTTTGGCTGCTCGGTCAAAGCGTTCCGCTATGGGGTGTTCCTTCGTGGGGGGGAAAGGGAAATCAGCGGTAGATCGCGGTTCAAGCTGGGGGTGTTTGACCACTTTACCTGAAATGCCCACCAGGGTTTCTACTTTGGTGTAATAGGGTTCCATATCGTCATAACTGATGGGCCAATCCACGATATTAGCGCCTTCTATAGGACCGTATTCGGATAACAGTCGAAAATCTTTGGGTTTCAGGCGATGGAAATAGGCACTCATAAAGTTACTGGCACCCCCGACAATATTCCCTCCCCAGAATTCATCGGTGCTATCGCTGGACCAGCCGCCATCATCACTGGGTTCTTCCAGCACATGTCGCTCCTGCTTTATTTTCGAGCGAAAGATATTTCGACGACCTAACATCTCATCTTTTTTAAAATCCTGTTCATTATACCAGCCACCTTTTTCCAGGATCACTACCTGATATCCGGCCTTTGATAATGTATAGGCAACCGGCCCGGCTCCTGCACCACTACCAATAATACAAACGTCATAGTCTTTTTTATGTTGATTTATGTTTTTCATAAGTTATTCGAAATCCCGATAGGTCTTACCAGGCACCGGTCTGGGAAATCCGGGCTGATGCTGCAACCACTTCCAGCCGACCTGATCGGTGTTACCCCCATAAATGGGATCGAGTAAAAGGGCTTCGGTGAGATAATACATTAATAAAGCCATCCAGTTTTCACCCTGCCGGGAATGGCTGGTTTTTAACAACACCTGATGCTGTTCATCTCTGGATGCACGGGCATAGGGCTTCGATACCATCTCACGGGATAACTCATCCAGCCAACCAATACCCTGAATAATAAAATCTGTATCGCCATCAGCAATATTTTGAGGATCGGTCATTGCCCATTCCAGATAACCCAGCGCATTGATATCACTGGCTCCGGGCCCATCGCCATCATCAGGGAAAAGCTGTAAAAACACCGCACTCAGCAACCCCGCCTGGAAAGGTGTAAATGTAAAAGTTGAAGTCAGAGTTTGTTGTTGAGTGTTTTTAACTGCCGAAGGGACTGAAGGTTTACAACCTGCTAAACACGACAAAAGGCCAACGGCAACACCGGTTTTTATAAATTCCCGTCGCGACAGCCCACTTTGTAGCGGCCCGATGTAATCTGTTACCACCAAAACCGGATTATTGGGTTGTTTTATTAAATTGGATACTCTCAATGCTCTTCTCTCTAGCTGAAACAGATCCCTAATTTACCACAGCCGCAGAATTAAGTGCGCCTCTAATGCAGAAATGGATTTATGCGGCATTTCTGCTTATGATATGGATTCATTCAACAGTTACAGGTTACATCATGGCAAAATTTGTTCCCCTTGAAACCTATATCGAATATCCGTTAACCGAGATGAAACAGCGGGCCACGGATTTCTGCCTGGAAATGCATCGACGTCGGACCATTCGAGAGTTTTCTCCCCGTGACGTCCCCAAAGCAATTATCCGTGACTGTATTGCTACAGCGGGTTCCGCTCCCAGTGGTGCCAACCTGCAACCCTGGCATTTTGTGGCCGTACATGACCAACAGATAAAGCAAGAAATCAGGTTGGCTGCAGAAAAAGAAGAAATTGAATTTTATAGCACCAAGGCTTCGAAAGCCTGGCTCAAAGCCCTGGAACCACTGGGGACAGACGAACACAAACAATTTCTCGAAAAAGCCCCCTGGCTTATTGCTGTATTTGCTGAAAAATATGGCATTAATGCTGAGGGAGAAAAAGTTAAACATTATTACACTCCGGAATCGGTAGGACTGGCGAGCGGTTTATTAATTGCCGCCTTACACCATGCCGGGCTTGCCACATTAACCCACACACCTTCACCTATGGGTTTTCTGAAAACCATTTTACACCGTTCAGAAAATGAACGGCCATATTTACTCATCGTCACCGGTTATCCTGAGCAGGATGTTAAGGTCCCGGATATTCAACGAAAACCCATTGATGAAATTGTTACTTTTTTCGACTGATTATGAACTATAATTTTTAGATGATTTTATGTGGTAAACATCGCCCCACTCTCAGACTGAGACTTTCGCTCTTATGCTTGCTCATCTATCTACCCGGATATCTGTGGGCCAATAACGACGATTATAGTTTTCTGGGCTCACCCATTGTGCAATATTATAACGTTGATGAATTTCAAGGTGGAGGAACTAACTGGTTTGTACAACAAAATAACCAGGGAATAATATTCCTCTCAAATGCCAGTGGTCTTTTCAGCTTTGATGGCGAACATTGGCGTCAACATTTAACTAACATGAACATCAGGCAATTTGTTATCGACGGCGATACTATCTATATCGGAGCCGAAACAGAATTAGGCTTTCTCCGGCCTGATGAAAATGGACAATTAATTTACCATTCAATCTTAAATAAACTACCACAACAAGATCGAACCTTTAGTGCAATAAACAACGTTTTTCTGTTTGAAGACAAAATTTATTTCATTTCCCCTGAACAGATTATGGCCTATAAAAAAGATGGTCAGTTTGAGATTATCAAGCCAGAACAAAAATTTAGTAGAGCCTGGCTGACGAAACACAAATTATTTTTTAATGATGCCGGTCAGCTAAAATATATTCAGCACCATACTATTTCAGAAATTTCAGCATTTAAATCAGAGAAAATTAAGAGTTTTGGATTTGTTAGCGAATTAAGTGAAAATGATACCGATGGCTATATTATCGGCACCTTTTCGCAGGGAATTTATTTATGGAAGAATCAGCAGCTATCTTCATTAATTGCAGCTGGAAACCCTCTGTCTCAGAAAGGGTTTTATAATAGTTTGCGTATTAATGATAAACTGTTTGCTGTATCGACTATCCGTGATGGGGTTTATTTTTTTAATCATCAGGCTGAAGTGATTTATCATATTAATAACAAAAATGGTTTAAAATCCAATATCGCGGTTAACCTGTTTCTGGATAAACAACAGGGTTTATGGGTTCCACAAGAAGGTCAACTCTCCCGAATTCAACTGCCTTTTAATCTATCAGTTTTTTCTTCAGAAAGATACAATATGGCAAAAATAGCCAGCCTGGTAAAATACCAGGGTTCTCTTTACCTGTCTGCCGTAAATGGGGTGGTATCTATTGATCAGAAAAGTCAGGTTCAATTTCTAAAAAACAATGTAGTAACCAGTGCAGCAAAAATAATCCGGGTTAAAAATGAGTTATTACTTGCCGGAGCCGGCCAGTGCCAGAGTTTTAATCCACTCACAGGTAAAGTTAAAACCTTGCTTAAAACCGCTATTTGCAATGATATTTTTATTCCCAAAGCACACCCAGATGCACTTTTTATGATCACTGAGCAAGGCATAGTCTCCATGTTCAACAAAAATGACTCATGGATCGGAAATAAAATATTACTGAAAAACAGACATATTAATACTGCTCTGATTGAGGACATTAAGGGTAATGTCTGGAGTGCCACCTCTGATGGTCAATTAATTAAAATCTATCGGGATAGCTACTGGAAAGCTAAATTGATACCGGTTTCAACAGAATCTGTTCAAATCCTGAGCAGAAGTGACGTTCTGTTGGTTGCCACTTCCACAGGGCTTTATCACTGGGATGCCCTGAATGAAAAAATATCAGGTAAAGTAGCCTGGTTTCATAATTACTTTGGTGAGGATGCTGAACCACCTAATTTTCTATACCAGGATACTAAACATAGACTCTGGCTTTCTACACCAGAACACGAAGGTTATTTTTCACTCTCTGGAAATAAGATACAAACCTGGTCAAATTATCCTTTTTCTGCAACAGCCATGAAGGGGTTAAGACAGGTATATGAAGATGGTAATGTAACCTGGCTTGCAATGAATTCTGGTTTGATCAGATACAAAACCAGTCCATTAGAATATAACAAAACAGCAGACTTACTTGTAACTGAAATTAGCAATCGGCAAAGTGAAAAAACAGTACAGCTTAATTTATTTTCTGGCAGGCTAAATCCAGTAGCATCCATAAAATCTGATGAAGGCCTTATTCTATCCTTTGCTTTAACTAATTATTTACAGGGCACAAAAAATCAGTATCGATATCAATTGAATGAAAGACACTGGAGCCAGTGGCAAAAACAAAGTGAGGTTAGCCTGCAAAGTATGAGTGGTGGAAACTACTCATTCACCTTGGAAGCCAAAGACTTTCAAGGGAGGCTCTATAAACTTTCTCCCTTTAATTTTCACATTATCCCACCCTGGTATGCCAGTTGGTGGGCCTATTTGAGCTATATTATTTTACTGCTTGCCTCCATATGGTTGGTTGCAACTAAAATAGCTCAATTTAAAACTCGGAAATTACGTGAACAACAGCTGCAGCTGGAACAACAGGTTGCTGAAAGAACAAAAACCATTGAGCAGCAAAAAGATGAACTCAAATTACTCGATGAAGCAAAAAGTCGTTTTTTCGCCAACGTCTCTCACGAATTCAGAACCCCTTTGACCTTGACCATAGGGCCATTACAGGAGCTGATTAAACAACCGCAAGATTTAACCGAACATGCCAGACAACAGATAGCTGTTGCTCTTGAAAACTCCAGACAGATGCTAGCACTGGTGGGACAGATTTTAGATATTAATCGCCTGGAACAGGGGGAAATGAATATTGTGGTAACGCCAATAGATCTGCTCACGACAATTGAAGCCATACTACTACGTTTTCAGTTATTGGCAGAAGATAAAAATATTAACCTTGAGTTAACTCAAACCAATGAGAAATTTGATTTCTATTTTGACGAAGATCATCTCAACAAAATTATTACAAACCTGTTATCCAATGCGATTAAATTCAGTCCTGAAAATGCCAGTGTTAGATTAACTATCTGCCAAAGTGATAAAACCGACTCCATTGAGCTTAAGATTACTGATGGAGGTCCCGGCATACCAGATGATGAGAAATCGCAGTTATTTAATCGTTTTTTTCAGGGTAAAAACAGTTCCAACTCTGTTCAACCAGGTACAGGTATTGGTCTGGCCATGGTTAAAGAGCTGCTTGATCTGCATCAGGGCTCCATCGAATTAGATGAATCCTATGTCACGGGCTGTTGTTTTCTAGTCACTTTTATGAAGGGTAAACTACATTATAAAGACAATGAGCTGTTAGCTAAACCCCATCATAAAAACCAGAAGACTACATTCGTCATGGAACAACCACAGCAACTCTTAAATACTAAACTTGAAACGGATGCTACAGAAATACCCATCAATTCAACAAAGTGGGAAAACCGGGCTAATGTATTAATTGTTGATGATAACCCTGATTTAAGAGAATACATCCGTTCCACCATAACATCCGTTTACAACACTCTGGAAGCAGGAAATGGTGTTGAAGCACTGGCATTAATAAGTAAAACTCCGCCAGATTTCATCATCAGTGATATTATGATGCCCGAGATGGATGGCTATGAACTCACCAACGCATTAAAATCTACTACTGAAACTGCTCATATCCCCTTATTGTTACTCACAGCC
>DRNA01000234.1 GCA_011322365.1 Aeromonadales bacterium
CACGTAAATTACAAAACGGGCAACTGGCAAAACGAAAAAATGACAGCATATAACGCTTACCCTGCAAACTTTCAAGGTTAAATTCTGTGCCATCAATTGCTGGCAAAACAATATTGGTTACGCTATCACCTTTTTTTAGTCGCATGTTCAACTCGCTCTGTTCCAATAAGTTTTCATTCAGGCTATTGGGTATCCAGTTCAGGAAAAGTTTTCACCAAATCATCCAGTTGCTTTATCTGAGACAAAAAGCCTTCGAGCTGACTTAAACGTAAAGCACAGGGGCCGTCACAAAGTGCTTTGTCTGGATCAGGATGAGCTTCCAGAAATAAACCCGCCAACCCTAGCGCCATACCAGCCCTGGCAAGTTCAGTTACCTGAGCTCTGCGTCCACCTGCCGAATCAGCTCGTCCCCCGGGTTGTTGTAATGAATGAGTGACATCAAAAAAGACCGGGTATCCTGTCTTTTTCATAATACCAAAACCGAGCATATCCACTACCAGATTATTATATCCAAAGGAAGAGCCCCGTTCGCATAGAATCAGGCGATCATTACCTGCATCTTTGCATTTCTTCAGAATATGTGTCATTTCCTGTGGTGCCAGAAACTGAGCTTTTTTAATATTAATCACAGCACCGGTTTTTGCCATTGCCACTACCAGATCTGTCTGCCGAGATAGAAACGCCGGGATTTGAATAATATCGGCAACCTCAGCAACGGGAGCGGCCTGTTCCGGGGTATGAACATCGGTGATAACCGGAACAGCATATTTTTCTTTAATTTCAGCCAGCCACTGTAAGCCTTTTTCCATACCCGGACCGCGAAAAGAAGAAATAGAGGAGCGATTGGCCTTATCAAATGATGCTTTAAATACATAAGGAATACCCAACTTACCACAGACTTCCACATAGGCAGCTGCAATTTCCATGGCCATATCGCGGGATTCCAATACGTTCATCCCACCAAACAGTACAAAGGGCAGATGATTTGCAATGCTGATATCCTGTACCGAAATAACTTTGTTCATGGTAATCTCTTTCACGATTATTAATGTAGGATATTATACACCATCTTAACTGTGCAATTAACCCGTTACTTCATTTCAAAAAATACAGGAGACAACTCATGGATATTCGCTTTATGATTTTACCCGGTGCTATTTTGGCTATTTATACAATACTCGTCCTTTTCAAATTAGCTATACTGAGAAGAAATGCGGCCCATAGTGGTCGTATTGAAGTGCAATATTTTAAACTTTATACAGGCTTCGACGTGCCTGACGATTTACGGCTTTGGGAGAGGCATTATAATAATTTGCTGGAACTTCCTATCGTTTACTACTTTGCTATTTTCGTGGCTATTTCATTACAGTTGACTAATATGCTCAATATCAGTCTGGCATGGATTTACTTGGTCTTGAGACTTTTCCATTCAATAATTCACCTAAATGGAAATAAAGTTAAATATAGATTTCAGATATTTGCCCTGAGTGCTTTTACCTTGCTGACACTTTGGTTTAGTATTTTGTATGGCTTGTTTTCTGGATGGAAATAGAAATAAAAAAAAATTTAAAAACTCCTAACACTAAGTCTTGTATTATTCTTTTAATCATGTTATTTTTTATGGGGAGGGTATTTAGTTTGTCACGGATAAATGAACCGCCCTCTCATTTTAAGAAATAATCGGGAGATTTTTTCTTTTTATAGTGTTCTTATTTATTTAAATATTCAAAAAAGGAATTAAAATGAAATCAAAAAATATTGTTCTTACAATGACTCTAGTATTGTCTAGTTTTTTCTTTGCAAATGATTCTAAAGCTTTAGGATGCTCTGCGGAGTATAATGATATGCTGGAAGCATCAACAACGGCATCACAAATGACTGCGTTGTTTTTTGCTCAGTCTATATCACTTGGGGCGTGGCAGGATGCCTTACAAGCTGAATCAGATGCGGCGGCTCTTTACGCTTATTGTCTATCTAATTCGTCTGCTACAATTGGTCTAGAGTGATAATATTCTCCCTTATCCAATATAAAACAACATAGTGGTTAAATAGATAGTTACATAGACGAGTATCTTTTGAGTTTTCCGGGAGATATTTGTCTATACACGTGACACATTTAAAATGCGTGCAGTTCGTTTTCATAAAGATCATTCTAGGAAGAAAAGAATACTCATAATAGAATAAAAGATCAGTATAGAAGCTAATTATGATCCCCTTAAACCCACAAATCAAGCATCTTCATTGATCACGGATATATACAGATCCTTTCAGGAACAACTATTTTCCGAACTATCATTGCTCTTGTCGCATCGGTAATATCGTCCTGCATTTAAAGTTCCCATTTTCCATAACCTACCTTTTCAAAAGACTCTCCAAAGCCCTCACTACCCCGGTAATTTACCTGTAACACCACGTATCCTCGATTGGCCAGTAACTGTTCATCCCATTGGTATTGCCAATAATCTCTAACGCCATGAGGTCCACCATGAGGATATACAACCATGGGTAATAATGAGTTGTCTTTTCTTTGTGGTAGTGTCAGGTAACCACTTATCTTTTTCTTATCACAGAAGTAAAAGAAATGGCTTTGGTAGGACGCAAATAGTCAGGATTAACCATGGAATTTTTGCTCATCAGGTATTTTTCCGCTTTGGTTTTTGTATCAAAAAGATAATAATCGCTAGGGTTAGTATCTGCATAAGCTAGGAAAATCAATTTACTGCCATCCTTTGTGCTACTGGTAATAAGAATATCCTGATCAGGAAAAGATTTACTCAGGATTTTATGCAATCTAGACTTTTTATTTTTGGGTTCAATATAAAAATACTCAGGTTTTGCTATTTCTGTACCAACATAAACAACACGCCGTTGTGAAAAGTCGTAAATAATCTGATTCAGATCAACGGCATCGTTTTGATATATTTTTTTTATGGAATGATCCGACAAATTAAATTGGTACAGACCGAGCGTCCCGCCCCCTACACTGGCTGCAATATAAACTTTTTGATTATCTTCAGAGAAACTTAAAGGGTTAATACCAATTCCATCAAATTCTTCAATAGAAAAATCCTGCCAATCAGAATCCTTATTCTCTTTATAGGCAATAAGCTGTTTAGCATTTTCATCAACTCCAATAGCGAATCTGACATCGCCATTATTATCAACTGTTGCATCAGCACCGCCAAAAGGTAAAGCATCCACCATTCTTAATCTTCCAGTATAAACATTAAGTTTCTTAATCAACGGCATAGTCGTATCCAGATATCGCCAATAGTTTCCAACTAAAGTCCATGGGTAGTAAGCGATTAAAATATTTTTACTATCATTGTCTAAGGTATCCAGGATTTTCTGACTGGCAAATGAAGCTTTTCTCTTGTTAACATTAGA
>DRNA01000235.1 GCA_011322365.1 Aeromonadales bacterium
AACTTGAGCCTTCTTCGGGTCAGGTGATGGTGGATGCGAATGATCGTCTGGGCGTATTAGGACAGGATCAGTTTGCATTTGAAGAATTTAATGTAATCGATACCGTTATCATGGGGCATCAGCAATTATGGGAAATAAAACAGGAACGTGATCGTATTTATGCTTTGGCCGAGATGAGTGAAGAAGATGGTATGAAAGTGGCGGATCTGGAAGTGCAGTTTGCTGAACTTGATGGCTACACTGCTGAATCACGTGCAGGCGAATTGTTACAAGGGCTGGATATCCCCGTTGAACAGCATTTTGGACCCATGAGTGCTGTTGCTCCCGGATGGAAATTACGCGTTTTGCTGGCTCAGGCGTTGTTTGCAGAACCTGATATCATGCTGTTAGACGAGCCCACCAATAATCTCGACATTAATTCTATCCGCTGGCTGGAAGATATTTTAAAACAACGCAAATCGACCATGATTATTATTTCCCATGATCGCCATTTCCTCAATAGTGTCTGTACCCATATGGCCGATCTGGATTATGGTGAACTTCGTTTATTCCCCGGCAGTTACGATGAATATATGACCGCCGCCACTCAGGCAAGGGAACGATTACTCTCCGATAATGCTAAAAAGAAGGCGCAGATAGCAGAATTGAGAACCTTTGTCAGCCGTTTTTCGGCCAATGCCTCAAAAGCCAAACAGGCTACCTCCAGAGCAAAGCTTATTGATAAAATAGAGCTGGAAGAGGTGAAGCCTTCCAGTAGAGTGAGTCCTTTTATTCGCTTTACTCAGAAAAAGAAACTCTACCGACTCGCACTGGAGCTAGAGCAATTAACCAATGGCTACGATACGTTGTTATTTGAGGATCTAAATTTAATGGTAGAAGTAGGAGAAAGAGTCGCCATTATTGGACCCAATGGCATCGGCAAAACTACCTTTTTAAAGACACTAATTGGTGAACTAAAAGCTCGCTCCGGTGAAGTAAAATGGTCCGAAAATGCTAAAATCGGTTACTATGCACAAGATCATACCGAGGATTTTTCCCAAAACTGCAGTGTTTTTGAATGGATGAGTCAATGGCGAAATCCTACTGATGACGATCAGGCAGTACGAGGTATTCTGGGCCGATTATTGTTCTCTCAGGATGATATTAAAAAGTCTGTATCCAAATTATCCGGTGGTGAAAAAGGCCGGATGATGTTCGGTAAATTAATGATGACTCAGCCTAATATTCTGGTGATGGATGAACCCACCAATCATCTTGATATGGAATCTATTGAAGCACTGAATCTGGCGCTGGAAAATTATGACGGTACTTTAATTTTTGTCAGCCATGACCGTGAATTTGTCGATTCTCTGGCCACTCAGGTTATTGATATGGAAGCAAATGGCATCACCCACTTTCCAGGGAAATATGAAGATTATCTGCTTTCTCAAGGAATAAACACCAATCAATAAAGGTACTAAATAGCTGTTCTCAAAGGGTATCCACCATGTCATAGGTAGGTACTTAAGGAAAAATAGCCTGTCATCCTGAGAAAAAACAGTCTGTGCCTTTAACAGGCATCCTGAACGTAGCGTAGCATAGTTGAAGGATCTTGATGCTCGGTATAAGATTCCTCGACTATGCTCGGAATGACAAGGGTTTGGGGGTTGGAATGACAAGGAATTCAGTGACGAGTTTAGAGTTTAGAGTTTAGAGTTTAGAGTTTAGAGTTTAGAGTTTAGAGTTTAGAGTTTAGAGTTACGAGAAAAACAGTCTGTCATCCTGAGAAAAAACAGTTTGTCATCCTGAGCTTGTCGAAGGATCTTACTGCTCGGCATAAGATTTCTCAACTTCGCGACCCAGAGCACTCACTATATTCGCGGGGCCAGCTTTCGGAATGACAAAGGTTTTAGTGTGAGAGAGAAAAAATCGTTATAGTAGCACCTCTTCCGAACTTTTATATAGCTTTTTTTACTTTTTAAAATTACAGTTGCTGTAATTTCAACAACTGTTTTTTATTATCTTCGGCATACTGATAATCCTTTTCCGCCTCTTGCCATATTTGAGCTGCTCTCTGGAAATATTTTTTTGCTTCTGGCTTTTGTTCCATAGCCACATAAGTCAATCCCATTTGATAATTCACATAGGGATCAAAAGGACTGATTTTAAGTTGTTTTTTAAATGTTTTAATTGCCATTTCGTACTTTGACAATTTTCGATAAATTCGGCCAATATCTGTAAAGCGGCTTTTGCTTGTGGGACTTTTAGTAGCAAAATCTTGATAAAATTTTAGTGCCTTGTTGTTTTTATGCTGTAGTTCTAACAGTTTCGCTCTCATTTTTAACACAAAATATTTATAACCCTGCAGTGTGCTACCCAGTTTCTTTATGGTTTTTTCCAGAACCTCAATATAGTGTAAAGCTTTATCAGGATTATTAAGTTTTAAATAGATTGAAGCATAGCCCAGTGAGACTAAATCATCGAATGGCTGCTGTAACTGGTTGTCAATGTTGGCTAACAGTTTAAAGCCCTCTTGCTTCTTATGCGCCAGTACATAGTATTTAATGTTAAGTAATTGCTGTATAAGTACTGATAGCGGGGGAGTGAATTGTTGTAATTCTTCAACTGATAGTTTAATCATCTTTAAGGCTTTTTGGGGCTGGCCTTTGAGCATGTAGATATGCGTCATTTTTCTATAAATCTGATATTTGTCAGCTGGCTCCTCGGCTTGATCCAACGCGGTTTGATACATATTAAAGGCTTTATCAAGATTACCATGTTTTTCTTCAAGCGATGCCAGTTCAAGTTTTGCAAACAGATTATCCTGCTCAAGGAAAAGTGAGGCTTCATAGTTTTTTTTAACCAGTTCATCTTCACCCTGTAAACCATATAAATAAGCCAATAGATTAAACGATCGCGCCTCTTTGGGGTAAGCAGCGGCATATTTTTTGAAATATTTTTCAGCCTCATCCAGTTGATTTTTCTGGATATAAATCGTAGCCACATCATCGTCATATATATCTGGTTCTGTAGTGTGATTCATCATATCAAGGTATTGATTAATGGCTTTATCGTATGCCTCATTGGCAGTATAAATATTAGCCATTTTTTGTTTGACATCAATGTTTTCTGGATCTAATTGTGCCTGCATTTTCAGCAATGCCAATCTTTTACCCGACTGCCCCTTCATCACATAATAAAATTCTTTTAAAGAAAATTTTAAAAATTCAGGCAGTTTAAAATCATACTTCAACGCCATGTTAATGGCTTTGATTGCTTTATCACTATGATTTGAATTGACATAATACTGTCCCAAAAGCAGGTAGCCCAGGGAGAATTTTGCGTCAACTTTCATTGCTTTCTCTGTTACTTCAGCTGCCCGTACATAATCATTTTTATAGACCATTAATTGAAGTCCCTTAATCAATAACTTAAAGGCTTCGATTTTTCGGGTTAAAATTTCAGCCACGGGTAAATCCTGGATATCTTTCAAGTGATAATCGGGGATGTCCAGTTCATTCTTAATGGCTGATGAAAACTTATCTATCAATGAAAACAGATTGCTGTCAGTTATTTTTTTAACATCTATTTCTTTACCTGTTTTTGCCTGATATACATGCAGGATTAAGACATAATTTTTGCCTTCTTTCTTAAAATTTCCGTCCAGAAAATACTGATAATGTTTTTCAATGGTGATTTTTTGCATTAACGGTACAGGCACGTCTGTACCCTCCGGATAACCCACTCTTTTTAATTGTCTATACAGGCTACCGCCATCAAGTAACATGCTGACAACATCGATAAACGGTGTTTGTAATAAATCATATTGTGCGGCCATTGGAAAACCATTGCTCAGCCAGTTTAACTTTTTATCCCCGCTATCATTAGTAAGATTAAAAAGTATTATTTTTTTTCTGAATTGTTTTTTTGCAACGGTTTTTTGAATAGTTTCACCATTTTCATTGGTCACAACCATGGTTTTGGTGGCTGCACTTAAGTCCGTGGCCGAAAAAAATGTGGTTATTAAACCCAGGGTAAACACGATATTAATTGGTATGGAAATTTTTTCGATTTTAGTCCACGAATCGGCACCAGGTTTACCGTGGAAATAAGCAATCAGTAATACTGATGGAATTAATGAAATGAGGATGACCAGTGAAATATCAGGTAAATAAGGGGATAATCCATATCGCTCAACAACCCATTCAATAAACTGAATCAAACCCCATCCTGCACCCAGGTAAAAACCGACAATCTGGGGGACTCTTCTTTCTTTCAGAGAAGCAATGATGGTTTTGTGACCAGGGTTATGATTAGATTTACTCATTAATTGTACGATTTTCCTGATACAAATTTTGCTATAGACCTACTTTTAGCATAGGTTAATCATTAATATCAATGAAAACTGCCTTTCAACACACCGATACTGCGGATATTTCCAGCTATATACTCAAAATCACTGGTTTTATTTGACAGGCCCCGTTTAATAATGAAATTATATGCTCATAATAATCAACATGTTATAAAAGGGTGTATATTATGACCGATCACCACCATGCAGACGATACCGTCTACCCGGTATTTCCTGAAGTCGCCAAACGCGCCTGGATAGACGCTGATACCTATGAACGCTTATATCGCTATTCTATAGACCACCCGAAAGATTTCTGGGGGGAACAGGCCACCAGAGTGAGCTGGTTCAGACCCTTTACCAAAGTAAAGTCCACCTCATTTAAGCGCGATAATGTCTCCATAAAATGGTTTAAAAATGGTGAATTAAACGTCAGTTACAATTGTCTCGATCGCCACCTCGCTGATCGAGCGGAACAAACTGCCATCATCTGGGAGGGTGATGATCCGGCCAATGATGAACACATTACCTACCGTGATCTTTATCATCGGGTCTGTCGCTTTGCCAATGCCATGCGAGAGCATGGCGTTAAAAAAGGCGATATCGTTACTTTATATATGCCCATGGTTCCTGAAGCTGCTGTAGCTATGCTGGCCTGTACACGCCTTGGAGCGGTACACTCCGTTGTCTTTGGTGGCTTTTCTCCCGAAGCTATAGCTAACAGAATTGATGATTGTCATTCCCGTTTTGTCATCACTGCAGATGAAGCTATCCGTGGAGGTAAAAAGATCCCGTTAAAACATAATGTTGATGAAGCCATTTCACTGTGTAAAAACAACACAGTAGAAAAGGTTTTTGTGGTGAAAAAAACCGATGCCGATATCCACTGGGTTGAAGGCAGAGATTTATGGTATGCAGACATTATTGAAGGCATGTCAATGCATTGCTTCCCCGAATTAATGAATGCTGAAGACCCTCTCTTTATTCTTTACACCTCAGGCTCTACCGGTAAACCCAAAGGAGTTTTACACACCACTGGCGGCTATCTTGTTTATGCCACTACAACCTTTAAATACGTTTTTGACTATCATAGTGGTGATGTGTTCTGGTGTACCGCCGATGTGGGCTGGATCACCGGTCATACCTATACGGTTTATGGGCCACTGGCCAATGGTGGTATCACGGTGATGATGGAATCTGTACCCAATTACCCCGACAGTTCCCGTATTGGCAAAATCATTGATAAGCACCAGATTAATATTCTTTATACCGCCCCAACTGCCATCCGAGCTTTAATGAAGGATGGTGATGCTCCAATCCATGAAAGTTCAAGAAAGAGCCTGAAATTGTTAGGCAGTGTGGGTGAACCCATAAACCCTGAAGCCTGGGAATGGTATTTTAAAACGGTCGGTGATTGCCGTTGTCCTATTGTGGATACCTGGTGGCAAACAGAAACTGGCGGTATTCTCATCACACCACTGCCTGGAGCAACCGATATGAAACCCGGCTCCGCAACGCGGCCCTTTTTTGGTATTCAACCGGCAATTGTTGATGACGAAGGGAATCAGCTTGAAGGAGAATGTGAAGGTAATCTGGTAATTCTTGACAGCTGGCCCGGACAGATGCGCTCTCTCTATGGCGATCATGAGCGATTTATGCAAACCTATTTCAGTACCTTTGATAATGTTTATACTACCGGAGATGGTGCCAGAAGAGACAAAGATGGCTATTACTGGATCACCGGTCGCGTAGATGATGTTCTCAATATTTCCGGTCATCGTATGGGTACAGCAGAAATCGAAAGCGCCATGGTATTACATAAAGCTGTTGCCGAAGCCGCTGTTGTGGGGTATCCCCATGATATTAAAGGTCAGGGGATTTATGTTTATGTGACATTAAATGCTGGAATAACGCCTTCTGATGAATTAAAAAAGGAACTAATCAATCAGGTAAGAAGAGAAATTGGCCCCATAGCCTCACCCGATCTCATTCAGTGGGCTCCCTCTTTACCCAAAACACGATCTGGAAAAATTATGCGTAGAATATTACGTAAAATTGCCTCTAATGATTTTGAAAACCTCGGTGATACTTCAACACTGGCCGAGCCCGAGGTAGTAAAGGATCTGATTGAGAATCGTTGTAACCGGGACTGAAGCAATGAGAGTATTGATAACTGGTGAAAAATAAACCCTTATCTATCTATCGACTGGAAACACTTACTGATTTATTAAGTGAAAAGCCTGCTGTAAAACAGGCTTTTCACCATCGTTTTTATCCCTCATCCCCTCCCGATAATACTGCTATCAAAACATCTTTGAATAATGCTGCAGTATTTCTTGAAGCCTTGCTTTTTTTGAAAGAAAAAAATCTGCCACATATCGCCTTTCAGGCTGGACTTAGTATTGAGATGGGTTCTCTGGGCATCCTGGATTTTTATCTAATCAGCTGCAGAAATGTTCAGCAGGCCATACTGGCCATATTGAAATATTTCCCTTTAATTTCCAGCAATATTGCTAGCAGACTGGATACCGATATAATCCCTGCAAACAACCATTCTAATAAAAATGTACAGGATTGTTTTAAGTTACGACTAAACCATTTTGATATTTCAGATAGAACCGAACAACTCGAAATAGAATTTGTTGCTGGTTTACTCATTAACCTTATCAAAAGAATAACCCACCAAAATTCTGATATTTATCTCAATTTACCCTATCATTCACTGGCATCTTCAAGTTATCAAATTCTGATAAAAAATAATATCGAAGTTAAATTAAAAGTAGGACAGTTTGAGCTGTTATGTACAAATTTCAAATTATCTCAGCCACTATCGTTTGCCAATGAAATGACACTGAAAGTACTTTCTCCCGAGCTTGAACAACAACTGAAAAATTTACAAACCCATGATACTATTATCACTCGAGTCCTGAATCTGTTTACAAAAGCAGAACGCTTACAACTTACTCAGACACAAGTTGCTGGGCATCTGAATATGAGTGAAAGCTCATTAAAAAGAAAACTCTCTGAAAATCATACTAACTTCACTGATCTCATCAATAGCTTTAAAAAAGAAAAGGCACTGCAATTATTGAGTGCAGGAAATTTACCCTATGAAGATATTGCCATTAAGGCTGGTTATTCCGATCGGGCTAGTTTTGAAAGAGCCTTTAAAAAATGGATAGGTATGACACCATCTCAGTTTCGCCATCTATCGAGTTTCAGCCAGATTAGCAGCAAGCCCATCTCCATGGAAGATATTCATCGGATCCCGCCTTCACCGAAAGTTTGTCAGCAGGTCATCAGTTTGACTCAAACTGATGACTTTCAAATAAGTACGCTGGCAAATTTGATAAATACTGACCCGGTACTCACCGGAAAATTAATTGGTGTAGCAAATTCTGCTTTTTATGGGGGGCAAAATGTCTCTAATCTGGAACAGGCTATCATCCGTGTCTTAGGAATTTCTACGGTACAAAACCTCACCATTACCATGATGTATTGCCAGCAGTTGAAAACTACTGAACGCAGTGTTTTTGATCTTAAAGGCTTTTGGGTTGAATCTCTGGCAACGGCAGAAGCCAGTAAATATTTCGCTGACAGCCCACGGCTTAAAAATTTAATTTCGCCTTCTGAACTTTATCTGGCTTCGCTGTTACACCAGATAGGACTGTTAGCACTTGCCTATCTTCGCCCGGAGGCAACTCAACACTATCTGCATAAACTCAAAACGATTAATGAAATAGATGAAGTAAATTTTTCACAATTTGAAAATAAAATTTTTGGTTTATCATTAGCCGAAATGGGCTCATTAGTTTTGACACATTGGGGGCTGCCACAAGTGGTTTGTCAAACTGTTGGCCAACTGGAACTTGAAAATGCCTGCATTGCCTCACAAATTATAGTGTTATTATCTAAAATGATAAAATTGCTGCAACTGGGCGCTGAAGACTGTATCCCTGATCGATTAACGAAACAATTACTTGAAATTTCCGGATATTCAAAAAACCAACTGGACAATCAAATGACTAAAATCACTTCTAAACTACCCGAAGTGAATGAACTGGCTCAAACCCTGGCAATCTAAATGTGTAACTTATTCCTCACAGACTCTCTTTCCATTCCAATTCAGGAAATAAACCTGAGCGCCATCCGTGCACAGGGTGCGGGTGGTCAAAATGTAAATAAGGTTTCCTCAGCGATCCATTTGCGCTTTGATATACAGTCTTCTTCATTAGCAAATGATATCAAACAACGCTTACT
>DRNA01000236.1 GCA_011322365.1 Aeromonadales bacterium
GCTTACCGGTAAAACCCTGACAAATTACACGAGTTTCTTTGTTAATTAATACACTCATTTTATGCTCCAACCTCTGCTACAATCTTTTTAGCGGCATCTGCCAGGTTTGCAGCAGGAATAATATTTAAACCACTAGTTGCTAATGTTTCTGAACCTAATTTTGCATTGTTACCTTCAAGCCTGACCACAACGGGTACAGTCACACCCACTTCTTTAACGGCTGCAATAATTCCTTCGGCAATGAGATCACAACGCACAATGCCACCAAAGATATTCACCAGAATACCTTTCACATGCTCATCTGATAAGATAATCTTGAAGGCTTCAGATACACGTTCTTTTGTTGCACCGCCACCAACATCAAGAAAATTAGCGGGTCGACCACCGTGTAATTTAATAATATCCATAGTCGCCATGGCTAAACCTGCGCCATTGACCATACAGCCAATATCGCCATCGAGTGCAATGTAATTAAGTTCCCACTCAGCAGCTCGAATTTCACGTTCATCTTCCTGAGATGGATCCTGTAATTCACGAATATCAGCATGTCGATAAAGGGCATTATCATCCACATTGATTTTTCCATCTAGGCACAATAAGTCACCCGCTGCTGTAACCACCAGCGGATTTATTTCAACCAGGCTTAAATCTTTGTCTTCAAATAATTTTCCCAGACCCAGTAGCAAAGCAGTGAACTGCTTCACCTGTAGACCATCAAGCCCCAATCCAAATGCCAGGTCTCTTGCCTGATAGGGTAAAACGCCCAGCATGGGGTCAACAGTAATCTTTAAAATTTTCTCGGGCGTTTCCTCCGCCACTTTTTCAATCTCTACGCCACCCTCAGTAGAAGCCATAACAACGATGCGCTGAGTTTCTCTGTCAACCACCGCTCCCAGATAGAGCTCTGTTTCAATATCACAGGGTTGCTCTACCAGTAAACGATGTACAGGCTGACCTTTTGCATCGGTTTGATAAGTCACCATATTAGTTCCTAACATGGCTTTTGCCGCTTCTTTAACTTCGGCTTTGCTATCAACGATTTTGACTCCGCCAGCTTTACCTCGGCCACCAGCGTGGATTTGAGCTTTTACTACCCACTTGTTGCCACCCAGGTGTTCCGCTGCGGTAATCGCTTCATCCGCAGTTCTTACCGCTTCACCCTTGGGGACGGGCATGCCATAATCTGCAAACAGTTTTTTTGCCTGATATTCATGTACATTCATTGTTGTTTTCCAGTTGTTAAAATTTAAAAAAATCGATTAAATTATACTTCAAGTAAAAGTCTGGCTGGGTCTTCCACCAGTTCTTTTACAGTTTTCAAAAAGCTTACAGAATCTTTACCATCTATTATACGATGATCATAGGACAATGCGATATACATCATTGGTCTGATAACAATTTCACCATTTTCAACCACAGGTTTTTCGTTGATATTATGCATACCCAAAATAGCACTTTGCGGAGGATTTATTATGGGCGTTGACATTAACGAACCAAACACTCCACCATTGGTTATTGTAAAAGTGCCGCCGGTTAATTCGTCCAGCGTAAGTTTATTATCACGAGCCTTTCCACCCAGTTCCCTGATGGTTGCCTCTATGCCGGCAAAAGATAGATCGTCAGCATCTCGAAGTACAGGCACCACTAATCCCCGCGGAGACGATACGGCTATTCCTATATCAAAATAGCCATGGTAAATAATATCATCACCATCAATTGAAGCATTTACATCTGGAAATCTTTTCAGAGCTTCGACAACAGCTTTAACAAAAAACGACATAAAACCGAGCCTCACACCATGAACTTTCTCAAATTGTTCTTTATGTTTGCTGCGTAAATCCATCACCGGCTTCATGTTAACTTCATTAAAGGTTGTTAAAATTGCGGATGATTGCTGTACTTCGACCAGTCGCTCGGCAATTCGCTTTCTCAGTCGGGTCATGGGTACGCGTTTTTCTTCTCTGGGTCCGCTGGTTATCGCGTCAGTAGTTGATTCGGTAGTTGAAGTACTCCCGCCAGGTGTGCCTTTGTCTTTTGCTTTAGCCAGGTAGTTTTCTACATCTTCTTTGGTTAAACGGCCATCTTTTCCTGTTGCCTTAATGTTGGCCACATCGAGATCATGTTCATTGACCAGACGACGGACCGCAGGACTTAACACATCGACATCCCCTTGCGTTGAATCGTTATCTGCGGATTCAGTTTTATCAATAGTAGTTGAATCTCCTGATTGTGCACCCGGTTTAAATAAACCCAGAACCTGATTTGCGGTAACTGTAGCACCTTCTTCCTGAAGAATTGATTCCAGTACACCATCATCAGGAGCAACTACTTCAAGCACGACTTTGTCGGTTTCAATATCAACCAGGTTTTCATCCCGAGTACAGGTTTCGCCCACTTTTTTATGCCAGGTAGCGACACTGGCATCTGCAACGGATTCAGGTAAAGTAGGAACTTTGATTTCAATTAACATTTTTCTTTCCTTACAAATTAAACGTTGGGTTGCAGACCTAATGCCTGCTCTACCAGTAATTTTTGTTCTCGATTATGCTGTGACATATAACCTGCGGCAGGTGCAGCCGAAGCCGCCCTACCGGCAAATTCTATCTCATAACCTTCGGGAATGCAGGCCCTGAAGTTATGTAAACTACTGTACCATGCGCCCTGATTTAATGGCTCTTCCTGACACCAGCAATATTCTTCAACCTGCTGGAAGCCAGACAATACTTTAATCAATTCTTCATTGGGAAAAGGGTAGAGCTGTTCAATACGGATAATTGCAACCCGATTTAAGTTAGCTTCACGACGTTTTTCGAGTAAATCGTAATACACTTTACCACTGCATAGAACAATTCTTTTAACCTTTTCAACGGCTAAATCATCTATTTCAGGAATAACATTATGAAACTTTCCAGAGAGAAAATCGCTTTTATCTGAAACCGCCAGCTTATGTCGTAACAGGCTCTTTGGTGACATGACGATTAATGGTTTTCTAAGTGGCCGGATAGCCTGACGACGTAACATATGAAAAACCTGAGCCGGTGTTGAAGGAATGCATACCTGCATATTATGTTGTGCACATAATTGTAGATAACGCTCCAGGCGAGCAGATGAATGTTCAGGTCCCTGCCCTTCATAACCATGCGGTAATAACATAACAAGTCCGCACAACCGTCCCCATTTATTTTCACCTGAACTGATAAACTGATCGATAACTACCTGTGCACCATTGGCAAAATCACCAAATTGCGCTTCCCAGATAATTAATGAGCGGGGTTCAGTAGTGGCATAGCCATATTCAAATGCCAGCACCGCTTCTTCTGAAAGTACTGAATCAATAATACTGCATTCCCCCTGATCCGCAGAAAGATGTTGCAACGGAATGTAGGTGGCAGCAGTTTGTTGATCATGCCAGACCGCATGGCGATGGAAAAAGGTACCGCGACCACTATCCTGTCCACTTAACCTTAATAAAAACCCTTCTTCTAAAAGCCCGGCATAGGCCATGTTTTCTGCGGCACCCCAATCAAGTGGTTTTTTTCCTTCATACATCAGTTCCCGTTCTTTTACTATTTTTGCTACTCGTGACTGTAGGATGAAGTTTTCCGGAACTTGTGTTAATACTTTTGCCGCATGCTTAAAAAAGGACTCAGTTAATGCAGTATTAACCTGCGTAGTCCAGGTCTGATTAATATAGGGGTGCCAATCCACGGTAAATTCATGGTGCTGCATAGGGACCCAGGACGGTACCACACTCTTACCTATATCGAGCAAATCACGATATCGATTAATTACGGAACGTGTTTCTGCTTCAGACAATACCTTTTCCTGCACCAGTTTATTGGCGTAGATCTGGCGGGTTGTAGGGTGTTTTTTAATTATTTTATACATTAATGGCTGCGTAGCAGAGGGTTCATCAGCTTCGTTATGACCGTGGCGTCTATAACAGACCAGATCGATAACCACATCTTTATTAAAAGTCATACGATAATCTAATGCCAGCCTGGTTATTTTGAGTACCATTTCCGGATCATCGGTATTTACGTGGAAAACAGGTGCTGCTACCATTTTGGCTATATCTGTACAATAACGGGTTGAACGCACGTCATCGGCTCTGCTGGTGGTAAAACCAATCTGGTTGTTGATAACGACATGGATAGTACCGCCGGTTTTGTAACCTCTTGTCTGGGACATGTTAAAGGTTTCCATAACCACACCCTGAC
>DRNA01000237.1 GCA_011322365.1 Aeromonadales bacterium
CCATGAAATTTTAACAGCCGAAGAACTTGAACGGGTTGTTGATTATATTTATTCGTTGTAACTAATCTAACTTTTTGTAAATTGGAGCAAAAATGACTACATCAAGAAGAAAGTTTATTAAAGGTATTGGTAGTGGTTTCGCCTACCTGTCTTTAATTGGAACTTATCCCAGATTACTCTGGGCTAAATGGCATACTGAAGCATTTCAAAGTGAGAATTATGAAGATGCGCTTTCGGCGAGATATCCTGGGATGAAAATTGAGGATAGCAAAGCGGTAAAATTAAAGGCTCCTAAAATTGCAGAAAAAGGTTCGATGGTATCAGTTGGCGTTAAAACTGAGCTACCTAATGTGAAATCCATCAGTTTATTTGTAAAAAAGAACCCAACACCACTGTCGGCATCCTTTAATTTTTTTGATGGAAGTATTCCAGATGTAAAAATCAGATTACGTTTTGGTGAAACTTCGGATTTAGTGGCCATTGTTGAGTCAGGTGGCAAGTTGCATCGCGTAGAGCAGTTGGTTAAAGTGACTATCGGCGGTTGCGGTGGTTAATTCAGGTCTGTTTCAGAGAATATAATTATGAAAGTTAAAGCAAAAGAGAAAAAAGGCATCGTAAAAGTTAAATTGCTCATCAAAAATGTCATGGAAACTGGACGTCGTAAAGGTGCTGATGGCAAGCTGATTCCCGCATTCTTTATTAAAGAATTAAATGTTGAGTATCAAAATAAAATCATTTTGAATGTTGAGATTGGTCCTACGGTTTCCAAAGATCCTTATCTGGCTTTTTCATTTAAGGGTGCAAAGGGGGAGAAGGCCAAATTTACGACCATAGATAGCAAAGGGAAAGAAGACTCTAAAGAAGTCGTGATAAAATAAATTATATAAAGGGGAGATGCTGGATGAAAAAATTAATATCGGTATTGGGTATTGTCGGGCTCATGTTTTTAGTGGGTTGTGATTCGTCAGACAAAAATGAAGCAAAGGCAGAAGCAGAAAAGTCAGATAAGGTTTTAGATGTAAAAGTGATTGACGATGGCAGCGGACATGAACTGATTGATTTCCAACAACAGGTTCTGGATGATGCAAAACGATTCAAAGAATTTTATACCTCCCGTCGCCCAGATGTGGATCCTGCTGATTTCAATAATGGCGTTTATGCTATCGATTCTGCCGGTAGGGAACAGTGGGAAGAGATAGAAGAGTTTCCTCCCTATGAATTTGCAGTAGATGAAGGTAAACAATTATTTGAAATCCCTTTCCCGAATGGCCAGAAATACTCCGATTGTTTCAAAAATGGCGGCATTGGCATTAGACAGAACTTTCCTTATTATGAAGTCAAATCTAACCGTGTAGTTACACTTGAACTGGCTATTAATGATTGTCGAGTTTTAAATCATCAACAACCTTACGAATATGGTCAGGGTGATATTGAAAAAATTGCAGCCTACATGTCATTTACCTCAAGAGGTAAAAAGTTCAATTTGAGTGTACCTAATGAAGCGGCCTACAATGCTTATCTTGCTGGTAAGAAATTTTTCTATTCCAGACGTGGTCAGCTCAATATGTCCTGTGAAAACTGTCATATGGGTGCTTTCGGTAAGATGCTCCGTGCCGATATGGTAGGCCCAGCCTATGGTCATACCACAAGTTCGCCAATTTATCGTGCTGCCTGGGAATCAATAGGTTCTCTGCATAAACGCTATGTGGAATGTAATAAAAATGTACGGGCGAAGCCTTTTGCTTTACAGAGCGAAGAATATCGAAACCTTGAATATTTTGAGTCTTTGATGAGTGCAGATTTAACTATTAATGGCCCCAGTTCGAGAAAATAAAAGGATCATAAAATGAAAAATATTTTTCAAATAGTAGTGCTATTAGCTTTCACTTTTTTTTCTATGCCCGCCGAGGCTGCTGAAGATATACAGCAGGTTATTAATCAGGCGAGCGAAAAATGTAACGAGGCTGAAAAGCTGGGTTTTGAGTGGGCTTACACCAGGGAGATGATTATTTCAGCTCAAAAAGCACTGGATGCAAAGCAGGTGAAAATAGCAGGCCCTATGGCAACAAGAGCGTTGCACCAGGCACTAAACGCCATTAAACAGGCAAAATATGCTGATGAACATTGGCAGGATTTTTTACCCTGAGGTTGATTTTTGACTAATAGTAACAATCAATAATCGCTCGTTTACGGGCGGTTTTTGTTTGTTGGTACGTAAATACAAGGTCACTTAAGAGAATAATGACCAATTAAGCGGGTGGAAACAATATGAATTTAAGTAGACGAGAATTTAATCGATTAATGGCTATTGCAGGTGCGGCAGGTTTATTACCTGGCTGTAATACTGTTGGTCAGAAAAAATCGAATATGTATGATATCCCTAATAGTGGTAATGTCAGATTACTACATATTACTGACACTCATGCACAGTTAAAGCCCATTTATTTCAGGGAGCCCAGTGTTAATTTAGGTTTTGGTAGCAACAAAGGTAAGGCACCTCATCTTGTTGGGGAGGCTTTTTTAAAACGCTTTAACATGGAAAAAAACAGTAGAAATGCTTATGCCTTCACCTATCTGGATTTTATTAATGGAGCCAATCAATACGGTAAAGTGGGTGGATTTGCCTACCTGGCCACATTAATCAAACAGCTTCAATCCAGTTATGGAAAAGAAAACACATTACTACTTGATGGTGGTGATACCTGGCAGGGTTCCGGCACAGCTTATTGGACTGAGGGCAAGGATATGGTGGGTGCCTGCAATTTATTAGGTGTTGATGTAATGACCGGGCACTGGGAATTTACCTATCAGGATAAAATTGTGCTAGAAAATGTAAAAGCCTTTAATGGTGAATTTATTGCACAAAATATTAAAGTAAAAGAAGATGCCTTATTTGATGGATCACCAGCCTTTGATGAAGACACCGGCCATGCCTTTAAACCCTATACCATAAAAGAAATCAATGGTTTCAGGGTGGCAGTTATCGGCCAGGCATTTCCTTATACACCGGTAGCCAATCCCCAACGCTTTATACCGGACTGGACCTTCGGGATCCAGGATGGCGATATGCAGGAATTAGTTGATGATATTCGCAGTAATGAAAATCCGGATGCGGTAATCGTGCTTTCACATAATGGTATGGATGTGGATTTAAAAATGGCATCTATGCTAACGGGTATTGATGCCATATTAGGTGGTCATACCCATGATGGTGTACCTGAGGCAATTGAGGTGAAAAATTCTTCAGGAATTACGTTGGTGACTAATGCCGGTTCAAATGGAAAGTTTGTGGGTGTTTTAGATCTGGAACTGGGTAAAGGTAAAGTGAAAAGCTATACTTATAAATTGCTACCAGTATTTTCAAACTTCCTCAAAGCAGATGTTGAAATGGCGACCTATATTGAAAAAGTTCGTTCACCATTTTTAGAAAAATTACAACAACCTCTTGGCGTTGCCAGTGAAGTACTTTATCGACGAGGTAACTTTAATGGTACATTTGATCAGGTGATTTGTGATGCACTAAGAAGTGTTAATGACGCACAAATTTCTTTATCACCCGGATTTAGATGGGGAACTTCAGTTTTGCCCGGTCAGACTATCACTATGGAACATGTGCTGGATCAAACCTGTATTACCTATCCCGAAACCTATGCCCGTGATATGAAAGGATCGGATATTAAAAATATCCTTGAAGATGTGGCGGATAATTTATTTAATGTAGATCCTTACTATCAACAGGGCGGTGATATGGTGCGTGTGGGCGGACTGGACTATAGCATTGATCCCACCGCTGATTTTGGTAAGCGAATTGATCATATGCAACTTGATAATGGTGAACAGATCCAGGCTGATAAAAAATATCGGGTATCAGGATGGGCGACAGTAGGTAGTGTGGCACCGGGAAAACCCATCTGGGATGTAGTTGCAGAATATATTCAGCATCAGAAAACCATAAAAATTAATAAGTTAAATACACCAAAACTGGTGAATGTCGGTAAAAATCCAGGTTTAGCTGAATAATAATGAATATGCCTCAGCACTACATTTAGTTTTATTTTGATCCGACGAAATCATATGAAATTGTTACAATAACGGCTTATTCTCTAACCAGTAACTTGTCATCCCGAGCTTGTGGAGGGATCTTAAAACTTCTAGATCCCTCCACAAGCTCGGGATGACATGGATTTCATAGATTATGGAAAAAATATCTGTGTTAAATGCCGAGGTATGATATTAAATGATTCAACTAAAAATAAAATATACTTTTATCTTTTTTGTTTTAGCTGTTTTTTCTTCTTCGGTTGCGGCAATTCCCGTTCAAACTGATTTTCAGGGTTTGAAGCTCAATGCCAATTATGAAAAAGCAGAAAATAAAAATAAACCTTTTTATCTGATTCTTCATGGTACCTGGTCATGGAATGGCAGTGAGTTGTCTACTGCGTTTCAGGAATTACTGGCTGAAGAAGACTATGGTTCTCTGGCGATCACACTGAGCCTCAATGAAAACAATCGTACCGGTCCGTTAGATTGTAAAAATGTGGTGAAGGATCTTCATCAACAGGCCTATGCTGAATTACACTACTGGTTTCAATTTTTAAGTAATAAAGGTTACAAAAAAATAGTGCTGGTGGCTCATTCTCGTGGGGGCGCTCAGGCGGCTGAGTATGTTAAAGATTATCCTGACGATAAAATATCACAACTTATCTTAATTGCTCCCATGACTTATGACAAAGATCGTGTATATAAATACTACCAGAAAAGCTATCATCAGGATCTGGCTAAACTGGTGAAAAAAGCAGCAGCATTTAAAGATAAAAAACAACTAATGAAACATACCAGTGTTGTTTATTGTAAAGATGCTACAGTTACTGCTGAATCTTTTTTATCCTATTATGGTGATGGTATTGAACGTGATACGCCCACTATTATTAAACAATTAAAGCTACCAGTTCGAGTCTATCTGGGATCTGAAGATAGTATTTCCAATCAGTTTGCAAAAGAAATAAAGACGATTAAACTGCATAAAAATACCGTCATTAAAACCATTGAGGGTTCCGATCATTTTTTCAGAGATTTGTATCTTGAAGATATTGTTGAGGATGTACTGGAACATCAACCATGAATTCTTTTTATGTAAATAAAGTATTTTTGATGATACTGTTACTGTTGAACTCAACGGTATTTGCAAAAGAAATTACCACCGTGAAAAATTTTAGTAAAGATGCAAAGATTTCACTTCAACAACATAAACCCATTTTTCTATATGTTTCATCTATAAGTTGTGTGTATTGCAAACGACTGGATAAGGATGTTATCGGGCCGATGTTAAAAAGTGGTGATTATGAAAAAAAAATTATCATGCGAAAAATCACTCTTGAAGATACGGATCCCATTATTGATTTTAACGGTAAACTGGTGATACCAGAGGATTTTCTGGTAGATTATAAAATTAATGCAACTCCCACATTGTTATTTCTTGATCATCAGGGAAAGCAGCTTAGCAAACCTCTTGAAGGTTATTTATCAGCAGATCTGTTCTGGTATTATCTGGATAAAGCCATTGACCGATCTGTTGAAAAACTACGAGCGAAAAGCCATTAGCTGATTGGAAAAGCCATTAGCTGAGCGAAAAAGCCATTAGCTAAAGCGAAAAAGCCATTAGCTAAATGGAAAGGCCATTAACTGAGCAGAAAAGCCCGCATTAATTTCAACATATATTCATGATCCAACACCCCGGCAGATTCCCGAATGCTGTGCATAGACCACATGGGGTTTCCCACATCAAATGAAGAGAGTCCTAATTTAGACGCTGTCAGCGGGCCAATGGTACTGCCGCAGGATAAGTCGGTGCGATTGATAAATTTCTGATAGGGAATCGCCTGTTGCTGACATAATTTCACAAACAATGCTTCGGTATTGGCCTGTGTAGTGTAACGCTGATTGCTATTGATTTTTAACACCGGGCCGGAATTGATCATGGGCCTATGTTCAGCATCGTGTTTGTCTGCAAAATTTGGATGCCAGGCATGAGCCATATCGGCACTCATCAGGGTACTTTGAGATAACGCCCGTAAATAATGTTCTGTGGATAAACCCTGAGTAATGCAAATGCGCTTAAGAATATCACCCAGAAAACTGCCATCGGCACCTTTCTCGCTCTCACTGCCCACTTCTTCATGATCAAAAAATGCTATCACCTGAGTGGCATCAGGATCGTGTTCAAGATTGTGTAAAAGTGCCATTAATGCAGCATGACAACTGGCGAGATTATCCAGTTGGCTATTGGCAAAAAATAACTCATCTTTTCCCCAGAAAGCACCTTTTTGCGTATCATAAATAGCCAGTTCCCAACCCAGGATCTGTTCAAAATCAAGCTCAAGTACATCCGCTAATAATTGTTGTAATACCCGAGGGTTATTTTTCGGGTTGTCATTATCAGCCAGAGAAAAAATCAAAGGTAACTCTTGCTGTCGGTTAAATTTCAATCCTTTTTCATTCACCTCCCGATTAAGATGAATGGCAAGATTCGGCAAACGAAGCAGGGGATGATCAAATTTAATCAGTCGAGATTCTATATCGGTAACAGCTTCACCACTATTAATACTCACACGCCCCGCCAGCGACAGATCACGATCAGCAAAAGTCGCCAAAATAGGCCCACCATAAACTTCAACTCCCACCCGGAGCCAGCCGCCTTTTTCAGAAATCGGATGAGGTTTAACGCGAAGCCCCGGGGAATCACTATGAGCACCAATAATGCGAAAACCAGCTTCAGTCGGAGATGTAGCGCCATTAATAAAAGCAATCAACGAGGATTGATCCCTGACAACATAATACCGGCCTTTCTCAGCCAGCTGCCAGGCTTCAGATTCCTCCAACTGCTCAAAACCATCCGCCTCAAGCAACGCCACCGTTGAACTTACCGCATGCCAGGGACTTGGACTATTATCAATAAAATCAATCAGATCAGAAACCAGGGATTTAGCGTGACTCATGGGATTAAGGCTTTTTAGTTTGAATGATAGTGATCCTAGGGGAAATAGGGGAGTTGTGCAATCAAAATTAATGGTGTTAAGGTTTTGGGTGTCCAGGGTTTGCACCTCCAGTCACCCTCGAAACTCGCTCGTGTTATCCTGAAAGCTGGCACCGCGAACATAATGAGTGTTTTGGGTCGCCACTCATCGTCATCCTGAGCGGAGTCGAAGGATCTTAAGAACACACAACCAATCATTGATTCAAAACACCAAAACCACTCAAAAATTTAAAAAGCGAAAACCGTTAAGGGGAAGTTACCGAACCTCCCCTTAACAATCCCCTGCGGTCCGATCACCATGGATGGTGGGAATGCCGATCATGCAGGACAAATCATGTTCCCAACATGATTATTGCATACACTCCTTCCCTGGAGATAAGCTATTATCGGCCGAGATCGCAGCCCTGCGGGTACCCGGCTTGCTCAAGGGGGATCACACCCCTCTGTTTAAGTTTTGTATTTAACTAAAATATTAATGTCATCCTGACTGGAGCGTAGCGGAATGGAAGGATCTTAAGAACCTACAACAAAAATAAAAACAATGAGAATTCTTGGGGCCGTTTTGATGACTTGTAGTTTAACTGACCAATATCTTCCTTTTTCAAGAGCTTGCTATACAAAAAACATAATAGCATTGAGTGCTGTGCACTGTTTTTTATGACCTTTTCTTAGAAAACAAAGGAAGGGTTCCTCTATTGAACAAAGTTTGATTTACAGAATGTCATTAACCTATTGATAAATAACATACTATTTTGAATCAAATAAATATCTACTAGAAAAA
>DRNA01000238.1 GCA_011322365.1 Aeromonadales bacterium
CCCTGTTTTGAGATGGCACTTATCTCATAATAGGGACCTTCATAGTTTAAGTGCGATAGTACTCGCTGTTTTTGCTCATTCCATTGTTCTTCATCCAGCAAATCTTTCTTGTTGAAAACCAGCCAACAGGGTTTATTAGCCAGTGTCTCATTATATCGTTCAAGCTCGTTAACAATAGCCCGTGCATTTTCAGCAGGATCCGACTCATCGAAAGGGGCCAGATCAATAATATGTAATAGAATACGCGTTCTTTGTAGATGTTTCAGAAAACGGTGTCCAAGACCTGCACCTTCTGCAGCACCTTCAATAAGACCCGGTATATCTGCGATAACAAAACTTCTTTCCCGATTGAGCTTTACCACACCCAGATTCGGAATTAAGGTGGTAAAAGGATAGTCAGCCACTTTAGGTTTTGCTGCTGATACCGAGCGTATAAACGTCGACTTACCTGCATTAGGCAATCCCAGTAAACCCACATCGGCTAAAACCTGCAGTTCCATCTTCAGCGCTCTTGATTCACCTTCAGTTCCCAGCGTAGTTTTCCTTGGCGCCTGGTTAACCGAACTTTTAAAATGAATATTACCCAGCCCATGATGACCGCCCTGGGCGACTAACAATTCATCTCCAGCATGGGTTAAATCACCGATTAGCTGACCTGATTCCACATCGATAATTCGAGTGCCGACCGGCACTTTTAAATAGAGACTTTCGCCCTTGGCACCCGTACACTGTCGACCCATGCCATTTTCGCCTCGTTCAGCCTGATAATGCCGAACATAACGAAAATCAACCAAAGTATTTAAATTACTATCCGCAACCACATAGACGCTGCCACCATCTCCACCATCGCCTCCATCCGGGCCACCACGTGGAACATACTTTTCCCGGCGAAAGCTCATACAACCATTGCCACCGTCACCGGCTTTTACTTTTATGGTCGCTTCATCAACAAATTTCATGGGTTGCTATTTCATCCTTCAGGCTTTCGGTCAGGGGATTTTAACACAAAAAAGCCCCACATAATTGTGAGGCTTTTTTAGATTTTTACAGTCTGTTCTGGATTTGGTTTTAAAAAACCGACGTTTCTATGAGGCAGTTTCTATACTCACAAATCGACGATTTTTAGGACCTTTCACCGCAAATTTAACCGCACCATCCGCCTTGGCAAATAAGGTGTGATCACGCCCAATACCTACGTTTGAACCTGGGTGAAATTGCGTGCCACGTTGACGCACAATAATACTGCCCGCTGAAACCAGCTCCCCACCATATTTTTTCACACCGAGTCTTTTCGATTCGGAATCACGACCATTTCTGGTACTACCTGCTGCTTTTTTATGAGCCATAATGTTGCTCCAATTCTGTTAGCTAAAGACCTTACGGTCACTACCTTTAAATACTTTTACCATGCAGTAATATCTCAGTTTTTCCCTGAAATATTAACTAATGCCTGTAATTTTAACTTCAGTATACCACTGACGATGACCCTGACGTTTCATGTGATGTTTTCTACGCTTGAACTTAATGATGTTCACTTTTTTACCACGACCGTGAGACACTATTTCAGCAGACACCTTTGCACCTTTAACATAAGGCGCACCAATTTTAATGTCGTCGCCATTGGCAACCATAAGAATTTTGTCGAACTGGTAAGTAGCACCTGTTTCTTCTTCAAGTTTTTCCAGACGAAGTACTTCGCCCTCTGTTACTCGGTGCTGCTTGCCGCCACTTTGAATTACCGCGTACATGCTATATCACTCTCTTTGATGTTAATATTGAAGAAAAAGCATTCCCATCTTCAAAATATGGTTTTTCTGAGCGTTTGCATAGAAACCATGGCAAAGCTCTCGTTCTATAAAGGTCGCGCATTCTACGGGAATTTCATATTTTAGGCAAGATATTTACGGTGTAAATCGCAGTTTTTTTTATTGTACCTTCATTTTTCATTAAAACTGATAAAAAGCGGTAAATGACTTGACCAGCACTACTACAACACATAGCATTCAGACCTGTTAACGGAGGATAATTGCAGCTAATTAACA
>DRNA01000239.1 GCA_011322365.1 Aeromonadales bacterium
AAGACCGAGGTCAAGGCAGAGCAGAATCATCTCCGATTAAAACTTAACTATCATCTCAATGCGAATGTAGTGGTACCCATACCTGTATCAAAGGATTGGAAAATCACCCGCATTGATTCGGACAATGAAAAGCTCTCCGGTATCTACCGCCACAAAGGCCAGGACTGGATCGCTCTGGATAAGGGTATTCATCAGGTGGTGATCAACGCCATTTTGTCGGCAAAAGCCACCATATCTATCAAATTCCTCATGCCTCCGGGTTATATTTCCACTCAGGGGAAAGGTTGGGAATTTGCCGGTATTACTTCTGACAAACTCTCGGGTAATAATCTGCAATTAATTCGTTATATCAAACCGGAAACAGTTGGTACTGATGTCGAGACAACCAGTAGCGGTAATGCGATTGCAGTAAAACCCTTTGTACAGGTAGAGCGCTCACTCAGCTTTGATAATGAGTGGGAATTAAGAACTCAGGTAAACCGTATCGCGCCAGTTAAAGGCGCGCTTAATATCGCTATTCCCCTGTGGTCTATTGAATTTCCTTTTATCGCACAGGATAAAATTAAAAATAAGCAGATGCAGGTTTCTCTGGAACCTGGCGAAGATAACTTTGAATGGCGGAGCAAGATCGAGCGCAATGAAGTCTTTAGTCTTAAGGCTGGTGATGCAGAAAATTATACGGAAGTTTGGAAGCTGGTTTTTTCTCCCATGTGGAATATGCAACTCTCTGGTATCCCCATGGTATATCCCGGCAGGAGATACGAGGAAGATTATTGGGAATTTTTGTATTATCCCCGGGCTAATGAAAAACTGGATATAAAAATTACGCGACCAGAGCATGTGGTGGGTAAAACGCTGGTTATTGATAATTTAAATGTGGATTATTTTCCGGGAACCCGTGGTAGTGAGGCTGTGTTAAATTTAGCCTACCATGCTACTCAGGCGCAACCCTTTCCATTGACATTCACAAAAACGGCTACCATCAGTGAAGTGAAGCTGGACGGAAAAGTGGTGAACATTCGAGCGGATGAGGGTACGTTATCGTTGCAAGCCTCAGCTGGTAAACATCGAGTGAAGGTACGCTGGCGTGATGAAAATAAAATTCAATTTAAAACAATTTTACCGCAATTTGCTGTTAAGGGTGATTTCAGTAACCTTCAAAGCAAAGTCACTATTCCCGGCAAACGCTGGACCTTATTTGCCAGTGGTCCTGGCTATGGGCCAGTAGTATTATATTGGGGTGAATTACTGGTGTTTATTCTGGTGGCCATTGGCCTGGCCAGAGTATCCTTTTCAGCTCTTAATTTCAGGCAATGGCTCTTATTGGGTTTAGGTATGAGTACGTTTTCCTGGCCGGCTCTGGGGCTAGCCAGTGTGTGGTTATTAACGGTGAGCTGGCGAAAAAAACATGAGATACATTCAGAAAAAGCGGAAATTGTATTGCAGTGGGCTTTTCTCGGGCTCACCGTAACCGCAGTATTGGCATTGGTGGCGGCAATACCTTCGGGATTATTGGCCACTCCTGAAATGGGTATTGTGGGTAATGGCTCCTACCAGCATTCTCTGAACTGGTTTCTGGATCAGGGACAAAATGAAATTCCACAACTGAGTTTTATCAGCTTCCCGCTGTGGGTATATAAAGCCCTGATGCTTCTCTGGGCAACCTGGATCAGTTTTTCGCTAATCAAGTGGATTGGCTGGTCGTGGGACGAACTTAAACAGGGGCAGTGGAAATTGTTTTCTGGAAGCACACCTAAAAGAAAGTCGGAAAGAAAACAGGCTAAAAAAAGTGGGCCTGAATCCAGTGATAAAAAGAGTGAAGAAATGAAAGATAAAAAACCTGAGAAAAAAGGTCATTATCCATTTGATTAATGACCTTTTTGGTTGGAGAGAATTTATTCGCGAATATGCCTCTGCATGTAACTCAGGTATTTGCCTTACGATTAATTAATAGA
>DRNA01000240.1 GCA_011322365.1 Aeromonadales bacterium
CTGGCTTCGGAAAGCAGATCGAATGGACTGGGTTCAACGTCTCCGGGTAATACCAGTTCCCAACGACCTTTCAATAATCCTGAACCATTATAACTGACCTTGGCGGACAAGGGCTTTAGTCGTTCAAATTGTTTGACAAAAGTAATAGGCTGTCTAGCGTTATTAGTTTTAAAATTCAGGTCAACTCGGGTTAATGATAATGGTGTCCTGGCACCGCCGCCCCCCATACGGCAGGTAACCGTAACATAAGTGTTAATGCCATTATTATTAAATTGGCGTACATAAAAAAACTCAGAAGATTTTCCCTTTTGCGCTTCTTGATAAGCTCGCCGGATAACAGGTGTAGGGATACTCATAATATCTGTTAAATTTCTAGGTGCAGCCGATTTCCTGGCATTTGTATCCGTTGATTTGAATGAGTCTTTACCGCCGAGTTGTGCATTAGCCGCGCCGGTTATTCTGGATAAATCCAGTTTTTTTGGTAAATGACCAAATAGCGTGCCGGGAACGCAGGGGTTTGTACCAACTACCACACCCGTATTGAACACATCCCCACACCAGAATGCATCAACAGGAATTTCATCCGGGGCAAGATTCTGAAAAGTAATAAATACTGTTGATGAACCGTTACTATTAACATTCACGCCTGTCGGGCTTCTGCCGGTTACAGCAGAGACATTACTTGATAAAATACCCAATATCAGTAAAAATAATTTAAAATATTTCATGTTGTCTGTCCTTTATTGGAAGCTTAAATTAATGCCTAATTGGGCAGTTGTTGTACTAAATTTATTTTGTAAATTAAAAACCCTGTCAATATTTCGACCATCGTTGTAATTGATACGAAAACTGATACTACCATCAGCCGGAAACCACCACTGACCTTTGACCAGATTTTTTATAAGTCCAATATCAGCATTGGTAGCGGTATTTTCCCCTTGCTTTTTCGAATCGTCGTCTTTGCTTAGACCGTAATTGGCATTAAGTGCAAGTCCATTTTCAGATTGCCAGTTAAATGAAATGGTGATGGCGTTATTGAACTGAATTTTTTGATTTTCAAGATCATTTTGACGATTTCTACTGATAGAAAATGTCCAACTGGTGCTATCATTTTGTTGTAAGTTGTAGCTGAGGGCATGTTGCAGTGATTTAAAATCAGCCAGTTCCCGGCCAATTTGTTGGTTATCCTGAAACGAATAACTGGTTTGCAGGGAGATAGAGTCCATATCCAGTTGCCAATTACTGGAAAGTGTGTGCGTGGTAGTGATTTGATCGGGCAGATGACTACCACCATTAAAGCCACTAACGCTTGCCTCTGGTGAATTTACTGCAAATTGATGGGTCGACTGGTAACTATAATCCAGCGCTGGGAGCCAGGGATTGGGGCTGTTATCTGTTTCATTACCGTTGAATATCTGAGCCAATGGTATCGTGCTGCTAAAATTGGTATTGCTTGTTCGGGTAGTAAGAATATTTACCAGTTTATCCAGATTGTCTTCGGCACGTTGGACGCTGATATTACCGCTGATGTTACCTATTTGATATTGACCTCCAACCATTTGTGTCAACACATTAGCCTGCACAAAAGCTGTGAGTGTCTGATACAGTGGTTCTGTTCTGGCGCGATTGGCCAGGAGGGTAAAGCTCATGGGAGATTGCCAGGGAGTTAACCAATCCTGTAATAGAATATAAGAAAAGTTAACATTATAGGCCAGGGCAGTTTTTGTTTTAAGCGGTACTAATGTTTCCCCAAAATCCAGGTTGTTGTCGTCAGGATTGGTATAGCGACTCAACCCCATAGTCAAATCGGCATTGAGTTTTCCTTCGCTATCGATAGTGGATACTTTAAATGCCATGCCCTGATTTTTTTCGGCACTAGCTATTTCGCCGATACCAAAATCATTTTGTGAGGTGCGTTGAGCATCCAGGTAATTACCTTCTATGCGTAAAGATATTCGGGAGTCAGTCAGTGTATTAAATCCAAAACCTAACACTTTGACATATTGTTTATTAATATTAGCCAAACCAGTGAAATTATTGTAGCCCACAATATCAGAGCCATTGAGAATCGCTCCATTGATGGTGCTGTTGGCTTCATTTTGATATTGCCAGGTAATGCCACGGCGAGAAAGGTTATCTACCAGTAAAGCATTATTTCCATAGCTCACCTGACCCATTGAGACTTTGTTATTACCTTTCTGTACCGAAACCAGGTAATCAGCCACATCAAGTTTACTGGCTTTCGCTGCTTTGTTACCAAACTGTATCGCTTGAGAACGGTTGGAGACTGAGAGTAAATTAACATTGGAGTCAATTACCATATCATCATTCTCATGATGGCTCATTAGCCCTACTCGTGCAGTGACGTCGGAAAAAGTTGGCCGCTCTGAAGCGGTAGAATCTCCGCTAGTCTTTTCCTTCAACTGTGAATTAATATTTAGTTCAAGCTTTGGAGACCATTGTGATTGTTTAAACCCGGAACTAGTCATTATTTTAATTTGAGACTGGCCAATATCATGCCATTTTCCGTTAATAAATTGTTTTACGGCAAGGTTATTTTCTCCAGCTGGCAAAGGAATACCACCAGAAAAAACTAATTGCCCCTGCTGAAATTCAAATAATGTACTGACATCATTATCCGCAATAAGCACCTGAAATTGTGAATGAGCTACCGAGCCAACTGGTGCTTCTTCTGCTTTGAGCTGGATGGTGAAAGCTTGATTATTGGATATCCAGTCAGAAATTACTTCCCCCTGGCTGGTATGTAACTCAGAAAGTGTATATTGCTGTTGTGCATAAATCAGCTGGGGGAATATCCCTGTAGCGACAAAGACAAGATATAGAAATTTCATTTTCATAACTTTTTCCTGAAAAGGGGCCTAAGTAATTTGAAATGAGAATAATAAATACAGGGTGGATGCGCTTGAAATAAACTTGAAAGAGTTTGAAGAACTTTGAATTTCATATAAAACAATGGGTTACAATGATATTTTTATCAGTAATTTCTATTGTCGGAATAGATTGTTAACTGAAATTGGGCTGGAAGAGTTATGGTTTTTTTGTGAGATTTGAGAGTTAATACCAAAGGGCCTGATTGCAGTTTTTTAGTGAGA
Source organism: Aeromonadales bacterium (assembly GCA_011322365.1). Lineage (GTDB taxonomy): Bacteria > Pseudomonadota > Gammaproteobacteria > Enterobacterales > DRNA01. Next base: position 3,114 of record DRNA01000240.1, read on the forward strand.
AAAAGAATAAGGCGTCGTTGAGTCCCATGCATTGATGAGTATTTTTCAATGTTGGCTTCACCGGCTTTAATTCCCTGTTGGGTAATAAAAGCTTGTGTCAGGTTTTGCAGGTTCGTGCCTTTTAGTTGAATAACAACTGTATCGCCTGGCCTGATGGTTTGACGTTTTGTTAAACGTAAACTGATTATCCTGGGCTCGATAAATGATAGCTCGTTTGTTTTATTCGGTGAGTTAAAGGCTAGAACGCTGTTTGGGAATTGTAGATTTAAAATGGTCAGCAATATAAACAATAATATTTTCACTTAAAGGTTTCTCCTGTTAAAGCGATTATATGGAAGTGTGAGGTAAAAACAAAAAAAGATAAGAAGGCTTTAGCCTTCTTATCTTTAACCGCGGGGTATTATCCTTTTGTTCTGCGGATGGTTCGAATGTTGCGGATACCTCTATAGGATCTCATTGCTGTTTTAATCTGTGCTGGCGAGTAATGTAGATCGTTTAGAATTTTCTCAATCACTTTAGCAGGTGCTCTATAAACGGAGTAGAGTGCTTTGGCCACATCAGTTGCAGTCGCGTGAAACACTTCTTTAATTGCTTTAGCAGTGACGTCAATTACATAACCGGCGGCTTTTAATGCACTGGCTACCTGAGCTATTTTTGCGTTAAAGCGTGCTTTTATTTGAGCAGCAATTTGATTGGCTGTATAGCCTGCATAGCGTAACGCTTTGGCAAGATTACTCGCAGTAAGGTTATACATATCTTTTATTACTGATGCAATTTGACTCAGTGTGTATCCAGCTGCTTTTAAAGCTCTGGCTATGACTTTGTAAGAGGCATTGAAGACATTTTTAAGAATAGTGGCCGCCTGCTGAACAGAAGCATGAAGCACGTCTTTCAGAGCTGAGGCAACCTGTCCTATGGCATATCCTGCTGCTTTTAAAGCTGCTGCTATTGCCTGGCTGGAAGCATTGAACACATTTTTAAGAATAGTGGCCGCCTGCTGAACAGAAGCATGAAGCACGTCTTTCAGAGCTGAGGCAACCTGCCCAATAGCGTAACCTGCTACTTTTAGTGCAGTAGCAATTGCCTGGCTGGAAGCATTGAACACATTTTTAAGAATAGTAGCAACCTGTTTAGCCGTGGCATTGAACACATCTTTCAGAGCCGATGCGACCTGGCTCATGGCGTAACCTGCAGTTTTTAAAGCTGCTGCTGCTGCCTGTTTGGACATATTAAAAACGTTTTTAAGGATGGTCATGGTTTGTTTGGCGGTTGCATTAAAAGCTGATTTTAATGCTGAAGCCACCTGATTGGCCGTAAAGCCAGCTACTTTTAACCAATGTGCTACCTGTGATGCGGATTGATGCAATGTGTTTTTGAGATGGGCTGCAATCCATGCGGCTGATTTTCCGGCATTTTTAAATTGCTGCACTAAAACATCCAGTGCTGTTGCACTATTACTTGTCAGGCACCTTACACTGTTTAAACGGACGTTAACCAGGTGATAGCCAACAGCAGGGTCTACCTTATTCTGCCTTAAATTTTTGGTGTAAGTGCCGCCCGTGAGGTTATTCTTCATATATAACTTGATCTCACGTGCTCTCAGATTTTTAACGTAATCAATTCGACTTTGATTAACTGATCTAACCTGACCTGAGTTTAAGTAGAGATATTTAACCTTTTTGCTGCCGTTGCTCTGATTGTATTGATATTTAACTTTACATTCATTGGCGGCAAACAGGTTCATTGAAAAAAAAGCGGTTGCTAATAATAGCGTAGTAGTTGCGACCTTTTTACTTTTGTTAATAGCTTGCATGGTGTTCTCCTTTATACTTTCGTATAGTTAATAGATTTACAACTTTTCTCGGAATTAAGAACAAATTAACTACTTTCCGATATCAGGTTGTGGAAAGAACCGCAGATGATGATTTTGAATTTAGAATATATGTATTTTCAAGGTGAACATCTGTTGTTCGAGTGCAGGGTAAGAATATGAATATCTTTAAGTTGATGCTTGAGAGAAGCTTGAAGTAGTTTGAAGTAGTTTGAAACCCATTGAAATCAATGAGTTAAAAGTATATATTTCGATAATTAAATATTGATAGATTTAATTATCTGAAATAATTCACAAAATTCAATGTAATTTCAAAGAAGTTTCAAGGTAGTGGTTATGAAGTCTGGGGTGGCAACATTGGCCATTCTTGTTAGTGGACTCCTGGAGTGATTCAGGTTATAAAGAAGCCCTAATAATATTCATATTACTCAACACAAATAATTCATATAATGAGTACGCGTTTTATACGAAGGAATTTAGTATGATTTATCAATTTGATAACTTCCAGCTGGATCAGCAGGCTAAAAAGCTGTTTCTGAAGGGAAAAGTTATCAGTTATGATGAAAAGATGCTCACTGCTTTAGGATTGCTGTGTGAAGCCTATCCTGAAATGGTTGATAAGGAGTATCTTACCGAAAAAATATGGCCCGAACAGATAGTGACGGATTGGTCAATATCTCGGGTGATATCCGATCTAAGGCATTTATTAGGGGATAGTGGTAAAGATCAGGGTTATATTAAAACCATCCGTGGTCGCGGATTCTGCTTCAATACACCAGTCATTAAAATTGATGAAAAAGATCCTGATAAGGGAGCTCAAAAAAATAATTCTCTGCATAAAACAGGCGTTAATCATCGCATAAAAAGAAAGTTAGCTGTAATTGTATTTTCAATTGTTGCCATTGCAGTTATTGTTTTTTGGCCTCAAAAGGAAAAGAAAACAAATTTTTCACAGGCTAGAGTGGCTGTTTTACCAGTGGTTACTAACAATGATGACCCCTCGAATGCCTGGATAAAATATGGTGTAATGTCTCTGGTGAGTGAGCAATTACAACGATATAAAAGTTTACAGGTTCTTCCAGTCACCACAGTTATTAAGTCCCTCTCCTCAGGAACAAACCCACAATTTAAACAAGCGCTTTCTCAACAGCAATTTGAACAAATTTGCTTTCAATTGGGTTGTAGCCATCTTATACAGATAAAATATCATACGTTAGATGAGCAACCCGTTTTTACCTACCAGATAGCCTTAGATGGTTACCAGTCTCCTATTTCTGAATTTTCCCAGACAGATACAATGAGTACAGTGGATATGCTAATAGAGCGACTTTCCAGTGCACTTATTCCGGGCAAAGTTAATCGGATTTCACTAAAAAACACTTATTCTAAAGATGATAAAGCCAATAGAGATTATGCTATCGGCATTCATGAATTACTGAGCGGTGAAATTAAGGCTGCCAGAACATACCTGACTCTGGCTGTTGATAGAGATGCTGATTTTTTCTGGGCAAAAGCATATCTTGCAGAGGTATCGTACAGAGGTGGGCATCTTACAGAAGCCCTGGAGCAATATAAAAAGTTGCTTGAGGCTAAACTGACTGATCATCAAAAGTGGTACCTCAGGCATCTCTATTCCAATATTTTATATTCTCAGGGGAAGTACCAGCAATCACTAAAGGTTTCTCTGGAATTACTGAAAAGTGAATTCGTGAAAAATAATCCGTTAAGAATGGCCAATGAGTTGGTCAATATTGGTTCCAGTTACCAGGTGCTGGGTAAATTAAACGATGCAGGCATCTATTTAAAACGATCACAACAAAAATACCAGCTGGCTCATTATGGACCAGGTGCTGGAAAGGCATTATTTAATTTAGGGAATGTGTATGTTTCCATGAAGGATTATAAAAAAGCAAAACAATACTATCAGCAATCAAAAGAAATATTTAAAAAATACAGTATGAGCGGCTATGAATTAATGGCCAGACATCAACTCATTTCCACTGACATGGAGTTAGGCAATACTAAAAATGTTGAGAATAAGTTAATTAAACTTATTCAAGAATATAGAAAGATTGGCGATCTGGAAGGTGAATATGCCTCGAAAGCTGATCTGGTTGGTTTGAGTTTTCTTAAAAAAGATTATCATCTGGCAATCCAGAGAGCTGAAGAATTATTGAGTCAGTTAAAAGAAACCAAGTTTGCTTATTGGCAGAATATTACCATAGCTAATCTTGTCAGAAGCAAGCTGGCGCTGGGAAAACTAAAAGAAGCAGAGCAATTATTTCAGAAAATAAAAGAAATCTGGATTGATATCAGGCCGGAATATTCTTTACTGGAAGCGCAACTGCATTTCGCGAAAAAGGATATCAGGGGAGCCATAGCTCTGGCCAATAAAGTTAAAATAAAGCTGGGTAGTTCATGGTCTGAGAATCACCAACAGGTCCTGAATACTTTTGAAGAGGCACTGCCCAGATAACAAAAAACAGGGATAGACGAGGTTACCCTGCCAGGGATGAAAAATCTGCTGATAATGTGTAGCAGCTAAGACCTTTCAGATACGTTCAAAGTATTTTCAACCCCAGCTATCTGCATGAGCATGTTCCCACTCTGATTGCCAGTTAGCTGGTATGTCACAGCCTTTGATTAAGCATTCTTTGCCGACGGTGGGGTAAAGCTCTGCATAGTTTTTCACTTCCGGGCCATTGACTCTGCGATTAATGTGGTGGCTTCTAAGTTCGGATGGATCGTTAAGTCCGGCACATTCGATTAGTTCTTTTAGCGCATGAATAGTGCGTCTATGGTACTCGGCAACACGTTTTGATTTGGATTTAATATCCAGGTATTTGAATCTGGAGGGGTCCTGCGTGGCTACTCCGGTGGGGCAGTTATTATTGTTACAGGAACGTGACTGGATACAACCCAGGGCAAACATCATGGCACGGGCCACATTGATCATATCTGCTCCCAACGCCATTGCTCTTACCATATGGAATGCTGATATCACCTTTCCGGCAGCAATCAGGCGAATTTGTTCTCTTTTACCTATTCCGATTAGTACATTGTGCACAAAATTAAGACCATCACGCAAGGGTGTTCCTACTGAATTTGTTAGTTCAATTGGTGCTGCCCCAGTGCCTCCTTCGCTACCATCAACCGTAATAAAATCGGGTAGAATACCCGTCTCAAGCATAGCTTTGGCAATAGCCATAAATTCTGATTTTTTGCCTATACAGAGTTTAAATCCCACCGGCTTACCGCCAGATAATTTCCTCAGTTGTGCCACAAACTCAAGCAGGCCTACGGGTGTATTAAATGTGGTATGCCCGGGGGGAGATACAACATCATGCCCCATGGGAACATCTCTGATTTCGGCAATTTCAGCGGTGAGTTTGGCTGCAGGCAAAATGCCACCATGACCGGGTTTAGCCCCCTGAGAGAGTTTAATTTCAATCATCTTTACCTGATCAGAGTTAGCCTTTTCAGTAAATTTATCCGCATTAAAACTACCATCATGGTTACGACAGCCAAAATAACCGGTTCCAATTTGCCAGATTAAATCTCCTCCCGGTCTTTTATGATAAGGGCTGAGACCACCTTCACCGGTATTGTGCGCAAAGCCACCTATCTTGGCTCCGGTATTTAACGCC
>DRNA01000241.1 GCA_011322365.1 Aeromonadales bacterium
GGTCACAAGTAATCGGCCCAGTGACGCTTGGGGAACGTCAACTCCAATCGACAGGTCAATACAAAGGCAACAAGGCCAATCCCAGCATGGGTCAGATTGGGATGACGTTCATGGGTATTATAAACTGAGTGTCCCAGCAATTACCTTTCCGACTCATGGATGGCTGCATCTGATATTGCCTGAGCAATCCCTGGTATTCGTGGCTGGCATACTGGCTGCCTCTGTCTGAATGATGTACCAATCCTTTCTCGGGTTGGCGTAAATTAAACGCCATCATTAATGCCCGTTTAACAAGTGAAGTCGTCATTTGTTTATCATTAACTTACGAACACGATAGCGGCCAATTATATAGCCTTCTTCACGAAGCCGGGCAACCATTCTACGGCTGCCCATACTCTGACGGGAAACCTTAAATAATTCTGTCATACGTTGACGCAATAAAGCTTCTGTAGTGGGTAACGGCTTAACTGTCTGGCGTTTCCAGTCATAATAGCTGCCCCGGTGTACTGACATTACCCGGCATAAAACAGCAACCGGATAATGTGAGCTCTGTTCTTTGATAAACCGGTACTTTATCTCATTTCTTTCGCGAAGAAGGCACTGGCCTTTTTTAGGATTTCTTTTTCCATCCTAAGTTCACGATTTTCTTTTCTCAGCTTTAGCAATTCATCCCGTTCTGACTGATTTAAAGACTCTGTTAAAGAGCCTTGGATGAATTGTTTTACCCACTTTCTCAGGGACGTATGGTGGTCATCCAGCTGTCGGGCTGCTTCACTGATGCTGTAACCCTGCTCTGTAATTAAGGCTACAGCTTCTCGTTTAAAATCGTCTGTATAACGTTTTCTGAATTGGGTCTCTTTTGTCATATTTCACCTCGCCATGTAATTTTACATGCTTAACAAGGTGTACGGAAATATTAGACCACATCAAAGGGTAGAAATCAAAAGGGTCAGATCAATTGAAATTCAATTATTGCTGAAAACGTAACTATTCACTCTACCTTACTTTTATAATGAGCAGTTACTTGAAAATATTGAACAAAAACCAATAAAAAAGTGAACCGTATCACATAATTAAACACCTGTTTTTATTGTTTTGTTACAGTAAGACTAAGAAAACTAAAGTATTTTATCTTCGCTGTCAGATACATCCTACTGAAACAGGCGGTATCACAGATATAAAAATTGAATATCTTTTGATACGATTAACCACTATTACACTCCTTTAACTAATATTTATGACAAAAAGTACTAAAAAAAGGAATAACATAATGCAGGGAAAAGCATTCGTACTGTTCATTAGTCTGTTGCTGATATCCACCACAGTCTCAGGTACCGGATTTACCTGTGATGAAGTCAGCCGTTGCGGTCTGCAGGGTGACAACAGTTATCCTAATATAGTTTTGGGAACGGTGGCCGCCATTGCCAATGCAGATGAAACCCGAACCATTTATCGATGGGCCCGCAGTCAGGGATACTGGCAGTCACTGCCTGAGGATGAAAAACAATTTGCAGAAAAAATACAAATTCTTTCCATTGAAATACCCGAAGAACGCAAACTCACCCATATTTCAGTCCTGATGGGGCGAGAAGAATTTGAACGGGGA
>DRNA01000242.1 GCA_011322365.1 Aeromonadales bacterium
GGATTTGGCACGAAATAATCTGTTGCAGACCTTGAGTGCATTGTCGAATGTCATCTTAGGTAAAAATTTACAGTTAAAGTTAGCGCTTACTTGCATGCTGGCAAGGGGACATCTGTTGATCGAAGATTTACCCGGCACAGGTAAAACAACGCTCTCACATAGCCTGGCAAGTGCCATGGGACTGGATTTTCAACGGCTACAATTTACCAGTGATATGTTGCCGTCAGATATCCTGGGGGCAGCCATCTTTGAGCGTTCGGCAGAAGCCTTTAAATTTCACCCCGGACCTATTTTCACCCAGATTGTATTAGCCGATGAAGTGAATCGAGCCACCCCTAAAACGCAAAGTGCTTTATTGGAAGCTATGGAGGAGCGTCAGGTTACCATTGATGGAGAAACCCGAGCGTTGCCAGAACCCTTTTTTGTGATTGCCACTCAAAACCCCAGTAATCAGATCGGCACCTATCCTCTACCAGAATCGCAACTGGATCGCTTTTTAATGCGATTGTCATTGGGTTATCCCAGCCTGGATGAAGAACGAAAATTATTAATGGGGGGTGATCGGCGAGAGCTGGCGAGAATGCTCGATTGTAGTTTGCCTCGTGAGCAGTTGGTTATGTTGCAAACCGCTGTGGATAATATAACGGTCAGCGACACTCTTGCTACCTACCTGCTGGATCTTATTACCGCTAGTCGCTCTGATGCTCGCTGCCAACACGGGCTTTCTCCAAGAGCCGGGGTGATGTGTCTGAAAGCGGCCAGAGCCTGGGCTTTACTGGAAGGACGAGATTTTGTTCTTCCTGAAGATATCCAGGCAATTTTTATTCCGGTAGCAGCACATCGATTAAATTTAAATGAAGAAGGTGATGGTATTGAGATAGTGGAACAATGGCTAGAAAATACTGCTGTACCGGTATAAGAGCGGGTTAAACAGACGCCATGAAAAATCCTTTTAAAAGTAGATTTCAACGTTGGGTAGATCGGCGTATTCCAGCTAAAAACGAAATCTTGCTCGGTCATCGACAACTGTTTATTTTTGCCAGCCGAGCCGGCTGGATGTTTGCTGCCATTTTGGTGTTGATGCTGGTAGGAGCCACCAATTATCAAAATAGCCTCGGTTTTGCCCTCTCTTTTTTATTGTTAGCAATTGGTTTGTTAACCATTTTAAAGAGTTTTAGTAATCTGGCAGGGTTAAGGCTAACCGGCCTGGCAGCAGCACCTGTGTTTGCGGGAGAAAATGCGCTGTTTGCTATTATGGGAAAGAGTATAAAAGGAAGTTATAGTGTGGGGTTTGGTTATGAGGGTATAACACAAACCTGGGTTGATTTTCCTCCTGGTGAAACCATTCAGTTTTCCATAAAATTTAACACACAGCATCGAGGCTGGCAAAAAACCAGTAGAATTTATTTACACAGTGAATATCCTCTGGGTATTTTGCGTTGTTGGAGCTGGCTGGATTTACAGCAACAGGTATTGGTTTATCCTAAACCCATCAGGCCGGCAGAAGTTGATGATTTGTTAGACGGAGAAAATGATCCTTTAAAAGGGAATATTCAACCGGGTGATGATTATGAAGAAAACAGACGCTATCAAACCGGGGATTCTCCCAGGCATATTGACTGGAAAATTTATGCCAAAGTTAATGAGCTGTATACTAAAAAATTTAACCAACCAAAGGGTAACGAAATCTGGTTGAACTGGGATCAGTTTCCCGGTGTGGAAAAAGAATTAAGATTAAGTTACTTGTGTTATCAGGTACTGGGATCTGAAAAGTCTAATCAGGCTTATGGGTTAAAATTACCCCATGTCACCCTGGGTCCGGCACAGGGTGCCGCTCATCAACAACATTGCCTTACGGCACTGGCAACCTTTGGAAAGGCAGTTGATGAGCAACCACATATTAAATCACCAAAAGGCTGGTTTTATTGGTTGCGCGTACTCTATGCAAAACAGCCGGGGGTGATCAATGATAAAAAATGATAACCTCTATACGCTCGACCGACCGGGTTTGATTCCCGGGTTAATTTTTGCTCAATTTCTGGTAATTCTTCCTTTATTGCAACAGGTTGCATTCTGGATTGCCATTGCCTCTATTTTAGCGATTTTGTGGCGATTGGGTGGCTATTATCGTCATTGGCCTTTACCTAATAAATGGATCCGCCTGATGCTAGGCATGGCCGGTGCCGCAGGTATTATTCTTGAACATAAAGCGCTTTTCACCAAAGAAGCTGGCCTTAGTTTATTTGTGTTAATGACCAGTTTCAGATTGTTAGAATTATTTAAATATCGTGATGGCATGAACAGTTTGTTTTTAAATTTTTTTCTACTTTCTGTAAGCTTTTTATACAGTCAGTCTATCTTAACCGCCACTTATTCCACTCTGGTTTTACTCTGGTTATTAATGTGTTTACATGCACTGCAAAGAACCGACGGGTTCCAACACATGAAATCAAGTTTCGGCAATACTTTTAAAATTCTGTTAATTGCTTTACCTGTTACCGTCATCATGTTTGTTTTTTTCCCTCGACTTTCACATCCTTTATGGCAAATGCCGAGTCGTTCTACTTCAGGCTCGGGTGTTAGCGATAGCATGACCCCTGGTGATATCAGTACCTTAACCCTGGATAATGCCATTGCATTTCGTGTTAAATTTCATGGGGTAACCCCTCCTTTGAATAAAATGTACTGGCGGGGACTGGTGTTAAGTCACTTTGATGGCTTGACCTGGACACGAGTACCTGCACAACTAAAGGGGCATATTGAGACTCTGGGTCCAGCTGTAAATTACAATATTTTACTGGAGCCACATCAGCATCGCTGGTTATTTTACCTTGATTTACCCGTTAAAGGCGATCAAACGCCCTATATTCGACAAAAGGCTAATGAGCAATATATTAATGAATTATCGAGGAAGCTGGATGATCGTTTAATGTATCAGGGAAAGTCTTATATTAATTATCGGGCAGATGTCAATCTGGATGAACGTCTGAGAAAGCGCTATTTGCAGCTTCCGGAAGAAGGAAATCTGCGCACAAGAAAATGGGCGAGAGAGTTGCGAAATTCGGTTAATACGGATCAACAGATGATTAACCATGTACTGCAATATATTCATCAACAAAAATTTTATTACACCTTGTCTCCACCCATTTTGGAGGAGGAGGGTATCGATGATTTCTGGTTTAATACTCGTCGTGGATTTTGTGAGCATTATGCCAGTAACCTGACATTTATTGCTCGTGCTGCGGGAATACCGGCTCGTATTGTTATTGGTTATCAAGGTGGAGAAGTGAATCCGTTTAATGATGACTTTCTGGTGAGGCAATCTGATGCTCATGCCTGGACTGAAATCTGGTTACCCGGACAGGGCTGGAAACGCATTGATCCTACTGCAGCTATCGATCCGTCCAGGGTGGAGCGAGATGCTGCTAATGGTTATCGTCAGCGAGAGTTAATGTTTGATGGTAATGTACTGGCAGAATGGCTGCAGGATAAAGGTTTGTTATCCCAGGCTCGTTTTCTATGGGATGCGGTAAATAGTAGCTGGCAGAAATGGATCATTGAATTTAATCAACAAAAACAACAGGAATTATTAAACTGGGCGGGAATAAAAGATCACTCCTGGAAAACGCTGTTTAGAATTATGTTGGCATTGACGGGTATTATTTTAATAATCTGGTTAATTTTTATTATTAAAATACCGGAAAAGAAAGATAAATTAGTCATACTTTATGAAAAACTCTGTCATAAACTGGCAAAGGCTGGATTAGTTAAATATCAAAATGAAGGGCCGGAGAATTTTCTACAAAGAATAAATGCAACTAATTCCAATTGGGGACTGACCAGTAAGCCTATCATACAAACCTATATAAAATATCGATATGCCAATAGACTTCCTGATGAGAAGGAACTGAAATTATTGTATAAAGAATTAGAAAATATTCGTTAGAAACAAACCATTGAAAACTGGATTGATATTTTTCAGAGTAA
>DRNA01000243.1 GCA_011322365.1 Aeromonadales bacterium
TACCGTACCGGCACCAACCAGAATCTCGGGTAAAGCTTTTTTAATTTCTGACAGTGCTTCAAGGGCGTTGTCAGTTCTCAGGGTGATTTCCAGTGTTTTTAAACCACCCTTTGACAGGGCCAATGCCAGAGGTACTGCATCTTCGATATTTTCAATGACCAATACCGGAATGACGGTGGTATTTTTAAGTCTATTTTCCAGGTTGTTATTCACAATAACCTCAGTTTAATTTCAGGGAGCCCAGAATAAATCCACAGGGACTTTATTCTGATGAATCAAGGCGCAGATGGGCAGTTGGCTGCTATCATTGATTTGTTTGGCCTTTTCGAAAATGGCTAATTTTTCCTCACCGGTAAATAGTAAAATAATATGTCGGCTATTAAGGAATGCAGAAAGTGTCATGGACATGCGTTCGGTATATTCTCCAGCTACCTTACAACCCGTTGCATTAATAGCGATGCAGCTTTTCTCTCCATGACTGTCCAGCGCTTGTTGTATGGGTTCTGAACCGGAGAACAATGAGGCAAAATGGCCATCGGGTCCCATACCCAGCATAACAACATCATAGGGAGTGGGTATCTGTTCATATCGATCAGAACATTGCTGTTGAGCATCTTTTGCTCTCTTATGTTCAGATTTCATGCCGATAAATTGAGCCGATGATGCCTGATGAATTAGCAGAGTCTGGCGGATTAATTTTTCATTGCTGCTAGCATGATGACTGTCCAGCCAGCGTTCATCTGAAGGGGCAATGGTAATATTGCTCCAATCCAGATCACTTTTAGACAATAAATCGAAAACCGGGGCAGGGGTTGTCCCACCGGGTACGATAAAACTTGCCTGGTTATGTTGTTGTAAACTATGAGTAAGTTTTTGTGCACAAAATTCAGCTACATTCTGATAGAGCTCTGCTTTGGTTTTATATAAATGTTGATTAATCATAACTTAATCTTCGCTCCTATCTTCGATATCTATCCAGTGACGATTATCTTTTGATAAAAGTTCATTGGCTGCCTCGGGTCCCCAGCTACCGGCTTCATAGGCTTGTAATGGTTGCTGCCCTTTGCGCCACTGCTCAATGATGGGATCGACCCATCGCCAGGCACTGGTGACTTCATCCCGATGAATAAATAACGTAGGATTACCGGCAATGGCATCCAGTAATAATCGTTTATAGGCAAAACTTCGGAAGCCTTCATTTTCAGTGGTAAAATTTAAATTTAAACTTACGGGCTTAATTTTAGTTTCCAGTGTGTTCATATCTTTTGCCATCAATTTTAACTGCATTCTCTCTTCGGGTTGTAACTGAATAATAAGTCGATTGGGAATGGGAGTGCCGGCCTCTTTTGAATAAATATTATGTGAAACTTCCTTAAATTGAATCACAATCTCTGCACTTCTTCTTTTTAATCTTTTACCGGTTCTCAGGTAAAAGGGGACACGGGACCAGCGCCAGTTATCAATATGGGCCCGAATAGCCACATAGGTTTCAATCTGGCTTTTATCATTACCCAGCTCCTCAATATAACTGGGGACATTTTTTTCATTAATAGTACCCGCCTGATATTGGCCTCGAACGGTATTTTTTTCTACCATTTCGTCAATAATAGGGCGCAGGGATTTCAGTACTTTAATTTTTTCTTCACGAATATTTTCGGCATCCAGTTTTGCTGGGGGCTCCATGGAAATCAGGCATAGCAATTGTAATAAATGATTTTGCACCATATCGCGCATGGCACCGGCTTTATCATAAAATCCTGCTCGACCTTCAAGTCCTACCTGTTCATTGATACTGATCTGTATGTGATCAATATTGTTGGCGTTCCATAGTTGTTCGAATAATGAATTACTGAAACGTAAGGCCATTAAATTTTGTACGGTCTCTTTACCCAGATAATGGTCAATTCTATAGATTTGATCTTCAGTAAAATATTGAGCCATTTTCGCATTAATTTCTTCGGCCGATTGCAGATCAAATCCTAGCGGTTTTTCTACTACAATCCTGGAGTTTGGGGTAATGAGTGATTTTTCAGATAAGAATTCGCAGGTACTGCCGTAAACATTGGGTGTAGTGGCAAGATAGAAAATTCTATCACGATCATCATAGCCTTCCATTTGTGCCACAAACTCATCCCAGCCTTTGTCAATATCAGACAGATCCAGAAAAAGGGGTTGAATTAAGTCTTTGAAAAGTGACCATTGTGTCTGATCAAATTCATTGTAAGTCAGAAATTCATGTAATGCTTTTTCAGCAATATCAGAGATATTATTATAATCATCAGGCTTACGAGTGCTGAGAAAAATTCTGGCCTGACGATCAAGTTTATTTTCCAGAAAAGCCCGATACAAAGAGGGTAACAGTTTTCTTAATGACAGGTCTCCGGTGCCACCAAAAATAATTAAATCAAAAGCTTTGTTCATAATTAAAATCTCGTTAATAGTTCGTTTCACTTCATGGATAACTAAAAATACTGGCACCATGCTCCGCAGAGGAAATATTTTCTCTAAAGCAGGAAAATAACTCTCTTCCAGCTCCTGAAATATAATCACTACCGGGTAATATATCTGGCTCTCTTTCAGCCAGTAAATTTTCATCCATTAATACATTCAAAGTTCCTGTCACCGCATCCAGTACGATGAGATCATTCTCCCTTACTCTGGCAATGGCTCCTCCATTTTTTGCCTCAGGGATAAGATGGATAGCCGCTGGCACTTTCCCGGAAGCGCCTGACATTCTGCCGTCAGTAACAATGGCCACATTAAACCCCTGATCCTGCAGGGCACCCATTAAAGGCGTTAATTGATGTAGTTCCGGCATACCATTAGCGCCAGGACCCTGAAAGCGGATTACTGCAATGAAATCAGTGTGAAGTTCGCCTGATTTGAAGCGTTGTTTAAATTCCTGCTGTGAATTAAATATTTTTGCCGGGGCTTTTACCTGTTGATGAGTTTTTTCAACCGCCGAAACTTTGATTATGCTTCGCCCTAAATTACCAGTTAGAAGTTTTAATCCGCCCTGCTGACTAAATGGTCGAGAGAGTGGCCTTAGAATGTTTTCATCCTGACTTCTGGTTTTGACTTTACTCCACTGTAATTTATATTGAGTTGATCGGATTTCTCCATTGCGAGGTAAAATTTCAGCCTGAGAATTTTTCTTTAGTAGCGGCTCATAAATGTAATCTGTTAAAGAGTGTCCAATAACCGTTTTTACATCAGGATGTAAAAGACCTCCCTGCAATAATTGATTGATGAGAAAGCCCATACCACCAGCTGCATCAAATTGATTAATATCCGCTTCACCATTAGGGTAAATGCGACATAACAAGGGCACAAAAGCTGAGAGTTCTGACATATCCTGCCAGTTAATGATGATACCAGCAGCCTTGGCAATGGCTATAAGATGAATCGTCAGATTAGTGGAGCCACCCGTGGCAAGCAGACCTACCATGCCATTAACAATGGTTTTGACAGACAGGATATCCGCCAAAGTTTGCAGGGACTGTTTTTGCTGCAGTTGTTTAATCTGATTTTCAACGGCATGAACAGTCAGTTGATAGCGTAAATCAGTTGTCGGTGGAACAAATGAACTACCGGGTAGTTGTAACCCCATAATCTCCATTAGCATCTGATTGCTATTGGCTGTACCGTAAAAAGTACAGGTACCCGCGCTATGATAAGAGGCTGATTCAACTTTTAAGAGTTCACCTTTATCGATTTTACCTTCGGCAAACTGCTGTCGGGCACGGGCCTTTTCCTTGTTGGAAATGCCGGATGGCATGGGGCCTGCGGGTATAAATGCCAAAGGCAGGTGGCCAAAACTTAAAGCGCCAATTAATAAGCCGGGCACTATTTTGTCACAAATACCCAGGCACAGGATACCATCAAAGACCTGATGGGAAAGTGAAATCGCAGTGGACATGGCGATAATATCGCGACTGAAAAGTGACAACTCCATACCAGTTTGCCCCTGTGTAATACCATCACACATAGCAGGTACGCCACCTGCTAATTGTGCGGTGGCTGCATT
Organism: Aeromonadales bacterium; assembly: GCA_011322365.1. Taxonomy (GTDB): domain Bacteria; phylum Pseudomonadota; class Gammaproteobacteria; order Enterobacterales; genus DRNA01. Next base: position 4,028 of record DRNA01000243.1, read on the forward strand.
TCTTCGTGCAACTTCCCGAATGATATGAGGGTAACTTTCATAGGGTTTATGCGCTGAAAGCATATCGTTGTATGCACTGATAATGGCTAGATTGGGGGACTTATTTGTAAAAAGGGTGTCCTTATCAGTGGGAGAGCAGGCCGCCATGGTATGAGCCAGATTACCGCAGGCCAGTTGCTGACGTTTGGGCTGGTTTAGTTTTGCCAGTGAAACCCTGTTGAGATATCGGTCACGAGCCGGCTTACTTCTTAAAGTGATTTTCTGAGTCAGTTGTTTTAATTTTTGATGTATTAGCATGGTAAATTCCGCATGACAACGGTGTCAATTATGCTGCAGATAAAGCTGTAAAAAAAACAGGGACGGTGGTTGTTTTTTATTAATGTTAAAAACAGGAGCGGTGTGTTGTTCATCGACTTATTCTCTTAAATGGCGGAGCAGAGGATTCTCTTTTAATCAATTGTGATTCAAGAACAACCGTGGTTTCTTCGCCATCAGGGATTTTCAATTTCTCAATGA
>DRNA01000244.1 GCA_011322365.1 Aeromonadales bacterium
GACGGTAACCAGTTTTCATATAACTCTCTGGCTGCGGTGATATTGTCTCTAGGGCCCAGATAACGAACTACGGCACAACGTCCAGCAGGGATCAGCTTACTCACTACTCCATAGGAGTTAATTTCAACTTCATCATCATAGGAAACACAAAAATCTACCCGATATCGTTCCGGAGGAGTTGTGTCAGGATCATCAAAATGTATACCATAACTTTGATGTATTGCCGGAGAAAGCCGATGTTTCATACGCCAGGCAATCAACTTTTTTGCCGCTTCATACTCCAGTTCGGGCGCCCCTCGATGCTCAACTACAGCAACTTTGGTTTCAGGAAAATTAATAAATTTTACGTCCATTACGTCTCTTGAACCTTCTTCTGGATCTTATTGAATATTAACAGGAATCGTTGAAGTGGGCATTCTAATCGGCATTCTTTTAGCACCCCAGTCACCCGGTTTATCTTCAAACACGCCCGGTATAAGTTTACCACAGCGATCACAATGACCATTTTTCAGATGCCAGCTACCGAGTTCATACCAGTCACGCTCTATTAACAGTTGACCGCAACCAGGACACCAGGTTGAACCACCTTCTGTATCATGAATATTGCCAGTATAAACATAATTCAGGCCGGCTTTAATAGCAATTGCTCTGGCAAACTCCAAGGTGGCTGCGGGTGTTGGCGGTATAGTCTTCATCTTCCAGTCAGGATGAAATGCAGAAAAATGCAGTGGCACATCGCTACCCAATTTTTCTACAATCCATTCACACATCTGTGTGATTTCTTTTTCTGAATCGTTCTCGCCTGGAATTAGTAAGGTAGTAATTTCCATCCAGGTGTCGGTTTCATTTTTTACATACTGTAAAGTATCAAGCACAGGTTGCAGATGTGCGCCTGTTAATTTCCAGTAAAAATCCTCATCAAAGGCTTTTAAATCAATATTGGCCGCATCCATATATCGAAAAAATTCTTCTCTGGGTTTTTCACAGATATAACCCGCAGTAACGGCTACACTGTTAATCCCCTGCTCTCTACAGGCCTGAGCGGTTTCGATGGCATATTCATGGAAAATCACCGGGTCATTATAGGTAAAGGCCACACTACGGCAATCATTCATTTTAGCCACATCAGCAATCATTGTGGGAGTTGCCTCTGAAGCCAGAATATCAATCTCTTTCGATTTACTAATATCCCAGTTCTGACAAAATTTACAAGCCAGATTGCAACCCGCTGTACCAAAAGATAATACCGGTGTACCGGGTAGAAAATGATTTAACGGTTTCTTCTCTACAGGATCAACACAAAAACCACTGGAACGCCCCCAGGTGGTTAAAACTATTTCCCCACCCTGATTTTCCCGCACAAAACAAAGTCCCCGCTGCCCTTCTCGCAACTTACAAAACCGCGGGCACAAATCACACTGTACTCTATCTTCATCCAATTTATGCCAATATTTTGTTTTATGAATATTTGAAGCCATGACTTGATTTCCCCATATTTTAATCCCATATACCTTATGTGGGTATAAGGAGAGCAAAATGCAAGTAATTAAACCAAATGTAGCGGGTACATTTTATTCCGCTGATAGACGTGAATTATCAGATGCTGTGCGTCTGTACGTAGATGAAGCTAGCAAAGAAGTTATATCTTCCCGGGTAAAGGCGCTTATTGTGCCCCATGCCGGTTATGTTTATTCTGGCCCCGTTGCCGGGAGTGCCTATGCCGCTTTAAAAAACCAGGCATCAACCATTCAACGTGTAGTACTGTTGGCACCATCTCATTATTATGGCTTTGAAGGCATGGCAACCACCAGTGCGGATATATTAGAGACACCTTTAGGTGAGGTAAAGGTTGACCGTGAAGCCATCACAAAAATAGAGGATCTTCCGGGGGTGTTAATCGCCAATGAAGCCTTTAATAATGAACATGCTCTTGAAGTACAGCTTCCCTTTTTACAAACGGTTCTCACCGATTTTAAAGTCGTCCCTCTTATTGTGGGTCAGGAGAATCCACAGCGGGTTGCCGAGGTTTTGGATACACTCTGGGGAGGTGATGAAACGCTTATTGTAGTGAGTTCAGATCTCAGTCATTATCTCGATTATCAAACAGCAAAACACAAAGACAGGGAAACTGCTGAGCATGTTCTGCATTTTGCATCGGAACAGATCCATGGAGGAGACGCCTGTGGCTTTCATCCACTTAATGGATTGTTAATTGCCGCCAGAGAACATCATTTAAAAGCACAGCTACTGGACCTGAGAAATTCGGGGGATACTGCTGGTCCTAAAGATCGCGTGGTGGGTTATGGTGCATTTATTTTGACAGAATAAATATGAGATTGAAAAGATATGAATAGCAATGATATTGAAAATACAGAATACTCAGAAAGTGACAGTGAAACTTTATTATCTCTGGCCAGAAAGAGTATTCAGCATGGTATTGATACCGGTAGAGCACTGGTCATTAATCCAGCATCATATAGCGATGCTCTGCAACAACAACGTGCAAGCTTTGTTACTCTGACTCAACAAAAACTACTCAGAGGGTGTATTGGTCATCTACAGGCCTATCAGCCACTGGTGATCGATGTTGTAGAAAATGCCTTTTCGGCCGCTTTTAACGACCCTCGTTTCCCGACCTTAGGAGCGGACGAACTTGAAAAAACTCAAATCGAAATATCTGTGTTATCAATACCGCAAGCGCTTGAAGTTGAAAATGAACAGCAGCTGATTCAAAAACTCAATCCTGGTAAGGATGGATTGATACTGGAAGACGGTTTATATCGAGCGACTTTTCTACCCAGTGTGTGGGAACAGTTACCTCGTGCTGAAGAATTTGTTGAAGCATTAAAATCCAAAGCAGGCATGCCATCCGGATACTGGTCAAATTCAATGCAAATTTTTATTTATCATACCATTTCATTTTCTGAAAAATAGTTACCGAGTGTGCTTAATAATAAAGTCATAAGTAAGAATTTAAGGAAAAATAGCCTGTCATCTCGACCGTAGTGGAGAGATCTTGCTCTGCTAATACTGTTGTCAATGAAAGATTCCTCCATTACAGCTCCCAAAGCACTCCCTACTTTCATGGGGCAAGCTTTCGGAATGACACCCCTTTTACAGTTATATTTTTCATTAAGTACCTACCTATTATAATAAAGTAGTTATTGCTGTTCCTTTCCAGATGGCATGATATGAATATCTTTAACAGTATCCTTTATTACCAGCTCACTATTCAATTCCAAAGATAATTTTTCTTCACTCTACACCTGGCTTACTACTTAATCTAACCTAAAATATTAACTCAAAATATTGACCAGACTAACACCTATAAAATTAGCTACCACATACCCAAATACACCCAGCATAATCGCCGGTGTGATTAATTCTTTCCATTTTTTTCCGGCAGCCATTGCAGCGGCTGGCCCCGGACCCATAGCACAGGCATTAGAAGCTATAATAATTTCGGCCAGGTCAATCTTAAATAATTTTCCACCTAATAAAATAATACTCATATGGAAAAAGATGATGATAATAGTAAATAAAATAATCACCTGTGCACCGGAAATCATCTGAGCAATATCAGCACTGGCACCCACTACCACGAAAAACAAATACATCAGTAACATACCAATTTCAAAATCGCCCTGTAATTTTTTCAGTTGCCCTGGAAAAAGATTAGCCACCAGAACTGCTATTGCTGTAATAAACAAGATGGCATAATTTTTTATACCCAGAGATGAGGCTATGGCATAGCCAACCCCACAAATAATCAGCGACAAACTAAAAGAAAAACAGATGTGTAATAAATCAAAAACCGGTCGCTCATCAGAAAGTAGAGTTTGATGATGCTCACTATCTTTGTTTTGTTCAACCGCATCAATAATAGCTGATGGTAAAAAACGGCGTAATAATGTAAAGGCTGGTATTATGGCAAGCAGGCCCAGATAAATAGCCCCCATTACATTATCTGCGGCGACACTGGCTGATAAAACCGTCGGATCGATTTTAACAACATCAGCAACCGCCGCCATATTCATGCTACCACCTATATAGGTTGCGCTGAAGATCCCGGCCAATTTGGCTGATGAATCACCCAATGGTAATAACCACACACCCACCAATGCCCCAATAACGGTACCGAGTGTACCAAACAGAAAAGCGATTAACATATCTCGGGTTTCAGGAATAATCCGCCTCAAATCAGCCTTTAACAGCAAAAGTGGAATGGCAAGCGGTAATAGATAAGTCCAGACAATATCGTAAGCAGGTGCTGATTTCGGGATCACATTAAGATTGGACAAGAGTATAGCCGTAGCAATGGCAATCATAACACCAGAAATACTAGCACCTATTCGGGTATCCTCCATCTTGATAGAAAATGCTACAATAGCAAACATAATACCCCAGAGAATAAATGTCCAGTGGGCTGAAATTAACGGCAGAGTCATATCATTACCTGAATAAGGAAAGAGAATTAATTGATAATTTACAGGATAATAAAACTTATACAAGGGGAACGTAGGTAACTTTAACTCTAAATGCCTGTCATCACTAATAAGGAGCTAAAAAGTACCCCCAACTCTTTGCAAATTTTGTCGAATAAATTTTGCTTTCGGCATCAGGGAATAAATACTATACGATAATTACACTCCCAATGTTTAGAGTTTTAAGGTTGTATTTCTATTGGCGTTCCATTTTTAACCAGCTTCCATATTTCTTTTATCTCTTTATTTTTGACAGCGATACAACCGTCAGTCCAATCTATTTTGCTTAGTGCTGGTTCTGCAAGTGACATTCCATTTGGTGAACCGTGAATGAATATTTGGCCTCCAGGGTCTACAGCTCTTTTTTTGGCGGAGAGTTTGTCATTTTTATTTGGGTAGTTTATATGTAATGACAAGGTATAGGAACTTTGGGGGTTACGGTAATCAATCACATAGAATCCCTCTGGCGTTCTTTCATCTCCCTGCTGACGTTTATGCCCTTTGGGGTTATCACCTAGTGAAATATGATATTCTCGGTAGGCTTTTCCATTTTTCATTAAAAACATTTTCCTTTGTTTTTTTTTAACCAGAACTTTATCAGCAAATACTATTTTTTCAGCTCCAAAGGATGATACAGCTAATAACAAGGTCATAAAAAATAATAATAATCGCATTTTAATTAGCGGTTTCACTGCTGATTTTATATGAATTACCATAAATTTCTCCTGCTAATCAATAACCATTGAGCTTAAATACTTCTCTGCTATACCCATCCAGACTGCTATGTTAATACTGACATTACCGCATATGCAAGTTCTGTTAAATTTACACCAAAATTTTGCAGTGAAAAATAATTACCCAACCCTCTTTTAATCCGAGCTTCCATCATCGCAACAAATGGTTCCTGGTAAAGCGACAATACAGACCCAGCCAGGATGTCGATAGACTTGATAACTTTAATTGTTGCATGGTAACAATATCTACAGTTACTAATGTTTTAAAAATTGTACCGACAGAACAATTGACATTAACAAACCCAGGAAATAAGCATTTTCTAACTTAAAACCACTGTCTCTAAATTTAATAAAAAAGCCAGCCAAAACAAAAAAACCTGGGATAATAATCAGATTATTAAGAATAAAAAATAAATACCCCATAAAATTATCCATGATTATATTTTTAAGTAACAATGGTAAAGGCATTGCAACCGCAATTAGAATCAACAGCCTGCGTAGTAATAAAGGAATATCATGTGAACTATTATTTTTTTCTTCTGGACTATTTTTCATTTATTTGGCTTCAGGGTATAGCAATACCCACGATACATTAATTTACTCAGTGGAAAGGATATCACATTTATAGAAAACATTATCGGTTCCAGATAATATTTTGGCCAATTTAGGTAAAAGTAATGCCATTTTGTCAAACATAAGCCAGGGGGGATTAATCACTATCATGCCAGCTGACGTCATGCCAACATTACTACTATCCTCAGCAATTCCTAACTCAAAACGTTGAATATCCCGGATCCCCATTCTCAATAATGCTCTCTGCATTTTATCAATACGGTAACGATCGACGACCGGATACCAGAGAGCATAAATACCGCTAGCAAATTTTTGCAATGCCTTGTGCAGATAGTTAATTACCTGTTCATAATCCGTTTTTATTTCATAGGATGGATCAATTAAAACTACACCCCTTCTTGAGGTAGGAGGTAATACTGAAAGCAAACCTTTAAAACCGTCACTTTGCCGGGTTTTGACTCCGCTGAATTTTTTGGTATTGAGTTTGAGCAATTCAAAATCAGCTGGATGCAGTTCAAATAACCAGGCTTTATCCTGCTTACGCATTAATTCAAGTGCTATTAACGGCGACCCAGGATAACAATTTAATTCATTAGCTCTATTAAATGATTTAATGACCTCAAAATATTGACTCAATTCTGGCCAGTGGGAAGGATTTAACTGTGCAATACCTCTAAGATATTCCCCAGTTTTCGATGCCTGCTCAGAATTCAGCTGATAAAGCCCTGCGCCAGCATGTGTATCAATATAGTCGAAAGGCTTATCTTTTTTTAATAAATGCTGAATAATTTCAACCAGAACAATATGTTTGAGCACATCAGCAAAATTACCCGCATGGAATGAGTGTCTATAACTTAACAACGCAATAACTCCCGATTAACATTCAAATTAAGGCTGAACAGCTCTTGAAATTGGATTTTGTAATGAAATAAGGGTATCCGTTGATTGTACCTGTTTAATAGCCTGTATTTTATTCATTAACACTTTTTGCAATGCATCTATAGACTGGGTCATAATTTTTACCAGAATGCTGTATTGCCCGGTGGTAAAATAGGCTTCGACCACTTCATCAAATTCCATAAGCAGTGGCATCACATGGTGATAATCAGCGGCACTTCTTAAGTTGATACCAATAAAACAACAGACATCAAAACCTAAAGCCCTGGGATTGATGGCCAGATGTGTCCCGGTAATAATGCCAGCTACTTTCATTTTTTCGACACGGACATGAATAGTAGCAGGGCTCACTTTAAATTTTTTGGCCAATACCGCATAGGGTGTGCGGGCATTGGCTAATAAAGTGTTAAGTATTTTTTTATCCAGATTGTCGATCTGATGATTTTCAGGCATTTTAACACTCAATATTAAATATATTTTAATATAATAAGCATTTTTCTAACTATATCAATATATTTTTAGTATTTTTATAACGATATATTGCATTAATGGCTAGAATAGTTAAATATTAACTATATTGATTAAATATTTAGATTATATTATGTGCTCAATCTTTGGAATTTTTAACATTCAGTCTGACATTAAACCGTTAAGGCAACTTGCCATCAAACAGTCCGCGTTAATGCGGCACCGAGGCCCGGACTGGTCAGGTGTGTGGAATAATGATACCGCTATTCTGGTCCATGAACGTCTTGCCATTGTGGATATGGAACACGGTTCGCAACCCCTGTTTTCTGCCGATGGTTCAGTTGTACTGGGAGTAAATGGTGAAATTTATAACCACAAACAACTGGCTCTCGACTTCCCTGATTACCCCTTTCAAACCCAGTCTGACTGTGAAGTAATCCTGACCCTCTACCAGCAATGGAAAGCAACCGAGCAAAAATTTAACGGGCAGTTTATTGACAGGCTGCAGGGTATGTTTGCCTTTGCACTCTATGATGAAGCTGATAACTCGATATTAATTGCACGGGATCATCTGGGCATTATTCCACTGTATTATGGCACAGATGCTAAAGGTCAGTTTTATGTGTCCTCTGAAATGAAATCATTAACTGCTGTTTGTGATGAAATTACAGAATTCCCTCCTGGGCATTTTATGTATTGTAAAAATGACCGTACTCTTAACGCTAAACTCATCGCTCCCTACTACCAACGATCATGGCGGGATTATGAAACAGTCACTCATAATCCACTACCATTATCAATGCTGGCGGCTGCTTTTGAAACGGCTGTCACCGAACACCTGATGTCTGATGTACCCTATGCGGTGTTATTGTCCGGTGGACTTGATTCATCTCTGGTTTCGGCTATTGCGCAAAAACATGCCGCTAAACGTATTGAAGATAATGAACAATCCCCTGCCTGGTGGCCGCAATTACATTCCTTTGCCGTAGGGCTTGAAGGTTCACCCGATCTGATTGCAGCACAAAAAGTAGCTGATAATATTGGCACCATTCATCATTCTGTACACTTTACCGTGCAGCAGGGGATCGATGCGCTCTCCGAAGTGATCTATCATCTGGAAACCTACGACGTCACCACCATTCGTGCAGCTACTCCGATGTACCTGATGGCAAGAAAAATTAAAGCCATGGGGATCAAAATGGTACTCTCAGGTGAAGGCGCGGATGAAATTTTTGGCGGTTATCTGTATTTTCACAAAGCACCAGATGCAAAATCATTTCATGAAGAAACGGTAAGGAAACTGGATCGCCTGCACCAGTTTGATTGTTTAAGAGCCAATAAAGCTATGGCGGCCTGGGGCGTGGAAGCACGGGTTCCTTTTCTGGATAAAAAGTTTCTGGATGTCGCCATGAGCCTCGACCCTGAACTGAAACGCTGTGGTCAATCGGCTGATAACAAAATGGAAAAATACATTTTACGTGATGCATTTAACGGCTATCTTCCCGATGAAATATTATGGCGACAAAAAGAGCAATTCTCAGACGGTGTAGGTTATTCCTGGATTGATGGCGTCAAAGCGTTCGCCGAAGTTGAAATTTCAGATGCAGAATTTGCTGCAGCCAGTTTCAACTATCCCCATAATACCCCTGATACCAAAGAAGCATTATTGTTCAGAAAAATATTTGAACAACATTTTCCAGGTGAGGCTGCATTAAAATGTGTACCCGGAGGCAAGTCCGTCGCCTGTAGCACACCAGAAGCCCTGTTATGGAGCAAAGATTTGCAACAGACCATTGATCCATCTGGTCGTGCAGTAGCAGAGGTGCATGAAGATAGTTATTAATTTTTTTTGATATCATGCTAGCCAGTCTGCATTAAAATAACAGCTAAAGGTACTGCCTTCATCCAGTTCACTTTTGATAGCCAGACGGGCCTGATATCTTTCCAGAGTATGTTTGACAATAGCTAACCCCAAACCGGTTCCTCCTTCATCTCGAGCTCTACCACGGTCCACACGATAGAATCTTTCTGTGAGCCTGGGAATATCTTCTGCACTGATCCCCACACCGGTATCGGTCACTGAAAAGATAGCACCCTCGTGGTTACAGTGCCATGTGATAGTAATTTTTCCTTTTTCAGGGGTATAACGAACGGCATTAAAAACCAGATTGGAAAATACTTTGTGGATATCTTCAAAAGACGCTAACAATCCTTTGTCACAATCAATGGCCAGTTCAATGTGATGAGATTTTTCTGCTGATAAAGCTATCGCTTCCTGTTTTAACTGAGATAATAATGCCGGCATATCTAATGGATGGTCGGTTTTTGTTTTTAATCCGTGCTCCATTTTAGCCAGATAAAGTAGTTCATTGACAATATTTTTCATACGATGACTTTGTAACGACATTTCTGCAATCATTTTACCCACCTGTTCGTTACTAAAGTCTGTCAAAGATTCCAGAACTTCCAGGTATCCAGATACAACAGTTAATGGCGTTCTTAACTCATGAGAAACATTTGAGACAAAATCCTGACGAACTCGCTCTAATTGTTGCAACTGTGAAATATCCCTGCATACCAGTAATTTTTGCCCCTGTAGATAGGGTGTAATCTGTATGCTTAAAGTTTTATCAGGGTTTATCGGGGAAGGTATAATAAGTGATTCTGAAAAATCACCGGCTTCAAGAAATTGAATAAATTTGGGTAAGCGCAATAAATGTGTAATGCGTTGGGACAAATCTTTTTTTCGACTAATTCCCAATAATTCTTCTGAGGCCTGGTTGCTCCAGATAATATTACTGGAATTATCCAATACCACTACTGCATCGGCCAGGGCCTCCGTTGAAGTTCGGAACTCATTAATAACTGACAGTAAATTTTTTCTATTTTTTCTGGATTTTTTGCGCCATTTATACAATTCATCTGATATAGGATACCAGGGGCCTGAACCTTCCGGTACCACCCCCTTTCTGGAACCATGTAACCATCGAAACAATTTTATAAACTGAAACGCATGCCAGAAAATAAAGACTAACAAAGAAATGAGCATCACTACTGTAACATAACCCGTAAAAAGTCCAACAAGCCATGACAATAGTAAAATACCAGCTAAAATAATTAACTGCTTTCCCAAAATCCAGTGCAAATCACTCATAAGTTAATGGAGCCAAATTGTTATTGAGATAAACGATACCCTGCTCCACGAACGGTCTGTATCTGAGATTCAGCATCAACCTTTGCTAAAGCTTTTCTTAAACGACGAATATGAACATCTACCGTTCTTTCTTCAAGTACTACCTGATGACCCCAGACAGAATCTAAAAGTTGTGCGCGGGTAAAAACCCGATTTTTATTTTGTAAAAAAAACTTTAATAATTTGTACTCTGTTGGCCCGAGCTTAACTTCCTCGCCCTTAACGAGTACCTGATGATTCAGTAAATCCATTTTAATGACTCCAATCTGTAAAATCTCTTCAACAGATTCACCGCTCCGACGTCTTAAAACAGCTTTAATCCTCGCAATTAATTCTCTAGGCGAAAAAGGTTTAACAACATAATCATCAGCACCGGATTCAAGCCCTCTGACACGATCATCTTCCTCACCTCTGGCAGTCAACATAATCACCGGAATTTTTGCTGTAGCAGTATGCCGCTTTAATCTTTTGGAAAAATCAAGCCCGGACGCACCGGGTAGCATCCAGTCGAGTAAAATCAATTCTGGATAATCCAATTGCTCTTTTTCACACTGAACTAACAAACTCCATGCTTTTTCTGCTGTAGAAGCTTCACTCACATGGAATCCTTCAGCTTCTAACGCAAAAATAAGCATTTGCCGAATAGCAGCTTCGTCTTCAATCAGTAAAATAGTAGTTTTCATCATTTATCTCAATTCTTTACAATAAATTATTGACCACCTCTGGCAACCTGCTCCATTTTTTCAAATGAGGTATGACGTACGTCTTTTCCTTTCACCAGATAAATGGTGTATTCTGCAATGTTATTCGCATGGTCGCCTACTCTTTCCAGTGCTCTGGCAACCCAGGTTACATCAAGTATGCTACTGATACTTCTTGGATCTTCCATCATATAGGTAATCAACTGACGGGAAAGTGCTGCATATTGCTCATCAACGTCCTGCTCCTGTTTTGCCACTTGCATTGCAGCATCAACATCCATTCTGGCAAAAGCATCAAGAGAGTTTCTCACCATTTCAATAACATGCTTACCAAGATTTTTAATATCTTTAAGGTGCTTTTTATGTAGTGGAATTAATGGTTCCTGTTGAAATATTTCCAGAGTCATGCGGGCAATTTTTTCTGCCTCGTCACCAATCCGTTCAAGATCAGTAACCGTTTTAATAATAGCAATAATAAGTCTCAAATCACCAGCTGCCGGTTGTCGCTTGGCTAAAACTTTAGTGCACTCTTCATCAATTTTAACTTCAAGCGCATTAACCAGGGTGTCCTGTTGAATAATTTTCTGTGCACGAGCATCATCCATATCAACCAGAGTTTCAATGGCATCGGTTAACTGTTTTTCCACCAGTCCACCCATTGCCATCACCTGTTCACGCAATGTTTCCAGTTCGTCATTAAATTGCTGCGAAATATGCTGTGTTACGTTTCTGCTTTCCATTATGTTTTCCTGTATAAAGTATTGCCCTGTTTTAATATCAGCCCAGGTTACCCGTATCGACCGGTAATATAATCTTCCGTTTTCTTTTGAACTGGGTTAGTAAATATCTGATTAGTGTCACCATATTCTATCAAATCACCCATATATAAAAATGCGGTATTGTCTGAAACCCGTGCTGCCTGTTGCATATTGTGCGTTACTATCACAATTGTAAATTCATTTTTCAGTTCATGAATAAGCTCTTCAATTTTCAGTGTCGATATCGGATCGAGTGCGGAAGCAGGTTCATCTAATAACAAAACCTGAGGCTGTACGGCAATAGCTCTTGCAATAACCAATCTTTGTTGCTGCCCACCGGAAAGCCCTAATGCTGACTCATGTAACCTGTCTTTCACTTCATCCCACAAAGCTGCACCTTTAAGCGCCCATTCAACCATCTCATCCAGAGTTCTGCGTTTATTAATCCCCTGGAGACGTAATCCATAAGCCACATTTTCATAAATAGTTTTTGGGAAAGGATTTGGTTTTTGAAAAACCATCCCAACGCGACGTCTTAAGTCAGTGACATCAGTACCTCTTGCATAAATATTTTCCTTTTCTATAAGAATTTTTCCATCAATTCTGACACCATCAACCAGATCATTCATACGATTAAAACAACGTAATAAAGTTGATTTACCACAGCCACTCGGCCCAATAAATGCGGTAACTTTTTTCTCCGGGATATCCAGTGTAATACTGTTCAAAGCCTGTTTTTCAGCATAAAATAAATTTAAATCTGAAACTTCAATGGCAATAACTTCAGAATTAATTAATTCATCTTGCTCTAAAATCTGACTGACGTCTACCACCGGGTTCACCTGGCTACTCGCTTTCATTTTTTCTCCTGAACTCATTAATCTGTTCATATTTTTTTCCAGTCTGAAATCTAACTTTCCAGCGCCTTATAACGCTCTCTGAGTTTATTTCTGACACGTATGGCTAGTAAATTCAATAAAATAATAACCAATACCAGTAACAGGGAGGTTGCATAAACCAGTGGCCTGGCGGCTTCAACATTGGGACTTTGAAACCCTACATCATAGATGTGAAAGCCTAAATGCATAAATTTTCTATCCAGATGCAAAAACGGAGCGTTACC
>DRNA01000245.1 GCA_011322365.1 Aeromonadales bacterium
ATCACTAAATTTAAAAATCTCGCTGTTATATTGATTAATATTTTATTTTTTTTCATAATACAACGCCTTGTTCTGGTTAGTAATTAACCAACCTGAACCAATTTGTTTATCTTTGCTGGAAGGATTATTTCTATTACTACCAAGACGAACAATCCCTCTTTTTCCTGTATATGGTGTGTAGTACTTAGCCATTAAACTATTTCTTTCACTTTTTGAGCTAGAGAACTTTTTTATAAACGCTAAAGTTCTTTTAGCAAGCTTTCTATTCCAATAAACAACAGGACCATGGCTATGGACAGTATTACTTGTCTGTCTAAAACCAATCATCTGTTTCCTCACTGAATCTGGTAATTTTTTTAAAGGAATATTTACAGATAGTTGAGGCAAGCCCGTTGCAAATGGTACAACCGCATATATATCATTTTCAGAATCGTAAAACAGGAATGATGCTACTTCTGATTTATATTTGTTTGTTAGCTCAGTCCATCTAGGAGCTATCCTTTCTAAAAACTCCTTCTTTGACTCTCCTTTGTTACTCTTTACAACCTCCGTTCCATCAGCAGTGAATTTTAATTTTTTAGGTTCTTTACTCTGACTGGGGCAAAACCCTCACCCCCGCATCATACCCATAACTCCCTACATCATAACCCCATTTCAATAGCTTTGGCAATCTTCCCCCATATCCCGGGAACCGGGCGGTGTACCATACCGGGGACTATTTCTACCTCTGCATCTGAACCTAAATCCTGTAATGTTTTTTTCAGTAATCGTACTGCCCCTTCGAGGTAGAACGTATCAAATTCGCCGGCGTAGATATGGAGTTTGCCTTTTAGTTTAGATGCCAGGGTTTTCCATTCGGTTTTTAATTTATGGTTGATGTCAAAGGGTTGCCAGCTTTGAGCCACTTTATGGTTGATGGCGCCGGTTTTTCTATCAAAAATCAGCTCTGGATTTCCGTCTTTTCCTTTGTGGCTAAAGGTGGCTTCAAAGGAGTGGATTTGACCACCAGGGCCTAATACCTGTTCCATTTGTACAAAATCTTTATACCATAGCATCACTTTTCCCTGGTATCGGGCCAGTGGCCTTTTGTTTCCTTTGGCGTCATAAAACATATTTTCGCCCTGGTGATACAGGTTAATATATTGAAAATTATGGAAATCCACCGGATCGGGCACCATGGCCCAGACGCCATTAAATTCATCGGGATAATTCACCTGTAACCAGAGACTACTCCAGCCACCGGATGAAACACCGGTGACATAGCGATGTTTTGCGCCCAGTCCACCGTATTTTTTTTCAATAAACGGGATCAGTTCGTGCACCAGAGCCTGTCCCCAGGGCCCGGTATTTTCAGAATCTACAAAGACACTGTGCCCCAGATAATTAGAGGCATCCGGGACCACAATAATCAGGTTATCAGCCGCTGATCCCATAGCCCTTTGTGCCCGATGAATGCTGTGGTAAGTACCACCAAAACCGGTTACGCTATAAAGTACCGGATAACGTTTTTCAGGGTCATAGTTAAGTGGTAATGAAATCCCCGCATGAATTTTATAATCTCTACCATAAAATTGACTTAACGAAGGACTGATAAAATGAACCGCTTTAATTCGGTCGGTTTCTTTAAATTGTCTGGGGGGTATTTTTTTGACCAGTTTTAATTCGATGACCTTATCACTACTGCCATCTAACTCGATATTCATTGGTTCACTGATCAGATTCCCTTCCCCATCCATTGCCGAGGGCGCATCTGGATTGGTGCGCAACACCGCCTGCACTCTGTAGGTCTTTTTCGGCAGATCATTCATTTTAGGTGGATAACTGAGGGCATTATTTTTTATTGTGATCGCTCGTTGCCCTTTCCAGTTTTTCACATCCACCGTATACATGGGCGGCGGTGAAAACCAATCTACTTTGGTACGGGGTTCGGCTTTGAGGTTTTCCGTCACAACGATATAAAGTCGAGTGGTGTAGGGTTTATCAAACAACGCGTTTTTGGCACTAACTTTAAATTCAAGTGCATAGGCAGAGTTGGTCAAACTAAGCAGTATTAATAGCAGCAACCCAGACAGCGTCAGGTGGATGGTAGTATTTGCTGGGTATTTATTGGGATTGAATGGTTGTTGGTTGTTCATAGTATTTTCTTGATGTTCCGTCATGGTGACTATCCTACCTGTGTTATTATAAATAGACAAATCTGTTTTTGTTGTGAGGTGAAGATCCCTCCACTGCGGTCGGGATGACAAAGGATAGTTAGTTTGGA
>DRNA01000246.1 GCA_011322365.1 Aeromonadales bacterium
AGTTAAAATTTATTAATCTTTATAATGTGTACTTAGAAAAGTAGAGTCATTTTCTGGTGTACTGGATAATATAAACAGGATTATTCATAATGGCCTCATGGCTGGTTTACAGGTTGTTCAGTCAGTTCCTGTCTTAATACCGGAATATCTTTAGGGGCGCTGACTGCAATTTTAATTTTCTGACCGGGCTGGACATGAACGATAAGTTTAATATTGTCGTTAATTTGAATGGCTTCGCCGTCCTGGCGTTTTAAAACCAGCATATTATCATCCTTGTGAGTGTAAGGTCAGAACGTTCCTTTTCTGACGGGGTTTATTTAGAAACTGTTATTGAGCTCTGTCCGGGGTGTATTTTCTTATTTTATTCAGTAGTTCCTGTTCATTTTGTTTGGTTTTGTTAAGATCCAGATCGGTCACTGGCATGTTCAATTGTTTTTTATAGATAAGGTGATTTATATCCGATTTTGTATAACCATTAAGGTTTAGAATGTATTGCCCTGCAGATCCATAGCTTGATGTTATTATTGCAAACCAGATAGCAAAAATAGGGGATAGTGCAGTTATAATGGCCCACTTTATTCGCCACCATCCTTTCTTTTTATTAAATTTTCTTATATATTTAGGTCCCTGATTTTGTTGTGTTACAAGTAGGTTGTCAACTGTATAGGAAATTAAACCTATAATAATAAGCGAATAGACAAGAGTATCCTGATAACTTGGAAAAAAATAATTTCTGATCAGGTGCCAGATGCCAAGAAAAATAAAACTTAGGACTGAAATTGTTATACCTCCGCCAGTCATGGTTCCTAGGCTTCGTTCTGGATTTTCGGTAACTGTTTTTAATCTATGTTTTGCGGCTTCTTCAGGATCATCATGTTCTTTTGTAACATAATGTTTTCGTATTGAAGGGCATCTATTTACAATATAATAAAATAGCTTAGCAATAGGACATAAAATATAGTCAATAATGTTGAAGAACTTTATTGATATTGTATAAAAGAAGTAATAGAAGATATTGTAATAGTATTCTATATTTTTCATTGTTTGTTATTGTGGCTATTTAATGGTTCATATCAAAAGGGTCAGATAATTTTAAATAGAAATAATTTTTCGTTTTATCTGATCCTTTGATTTTAAAAAACCTGCCAAGCATTATTTTTACTTTTTCACTTAATTATGCTGAGTAGTTACAGTTAAACTTAAATAAATAAAAAATATATAAAGTATGGATAAAGAAAAAATGAAGAATATATCAATAATTTAAAGGGAAATTTATCCTTTTCGGGTATTAAGGAAATATTAATATTTTTATGGACTTTTTTTCCAAGAGAATTAGGAAAAACAATGGACATTCCATATGCAAAAGCTCTATAGGAATTAAGAGTTAAACCAAGGTCAAAAATAGGGTGATTGAAATGTTCGTCCATTTTTTTTATAAATTTAAATCGTCCCACATATATCGTCAGAAATAAAAAAAAAGCACCATTAATAAAAAAGAATACCGCTAAAAAAAACTGTAAATTTTTAAAAGTTAAATAATTAAAAAAATTTTCAATCATTTTTTAAAACCTCATAAATAAAAGACCCTAATTTTTCTCCATTTTTGCCACCAAAATTCCCGCCTGCATATGCACTGGCACCGCCAGCTAATAAAGAACACCACAATAATGATGTCCCAGCAGATTCAAGACCAAATAACATATTGCATGTAAAATAAGCCCCTGATGCCCCCATGATTGAACCACCCAGAATACTACCTGTTAACCTTCCGCCTTCTTTATATTTCATTCCAGTACATTCTTCTTGCCGACCTGTTGTGCATGCTTCATATATCTTATGTCCGCTATGAAAAGAGTCCAGAGCAATACTTATATAGCCCAGAGATTTTAATAGCTTTGCCTGTCTGGCCACACGCTCCAGATTTTGTGCATAATTAGGCAGGCTGTTAGAACTTTTGGCTGAACGGGATAGTTTTTTCTTACCCTCTTTTAGTCCCAGTTCTCGTAAGATATTTACATCTGTATTATAACCCATTTGCTTCATCATTAATTTTCCTAATGGAGATTTCAGGGTTGAGAGTTGTTGTTGTCGGTATTGATAGAATTTGGATTTTGTAAACTTTTCAGGCTGGGTAAGATGTTTTATATATGCGTTTTCTATGTTTTTAAGTACTTGAGTAACAGTTTCATTGGCTTTTCCAAGGCCTGTCGAAAATATACCCATAGAAGCTGAACCATATTGTGCAATCTGATCGACAGATTCCAGTAAATCGAAGTGGTTATAAGCCAGTTCATGTGTTTCTGAGCGTTTTAGAGCACTTAGGGTAATTTCTGTTTCCTTAATATATTGATAGACCTCTTCTGGTACAGCAGGACAACCAAGAAGCGCCTGTCTGGGTAGAATAAGCACCTGTAATGGCAATATTGTCTCATTCACTATATGAGGATTTAATGATTTAAAGGTGTCTATAACTTTCTGAGGTTCAGAATAGGTCTTATTAAGATACTGTTGGATAGATTCCCTGTCAGTTGCAATTACAATCTTATAAGGCTCGTCTTCAGAAACTGTTTTTTTAACAAATTGACTGCTCCTGTCAGGTTTATTGTTTTTTTGTTTGGCAGTGATATTTGAATTTATGTGTATTTCAGAAAAATCAAATTCAGACAGTTTATAAGCCTGCTGCGGCTCTATGGGTTTAAAGCTCTGCCCCGGTTTATTTTTATCGGCCTCCACAGCCTGGATGGGGGTAATGGGTGCAGGGTCAGAAGCCGAAGAGGCACTGCCACCGCCATTGAGGTTGACGGTAATGCCGTTAATGACCACACCGGAGGCATCGATTTTGATAAAACCGCCGGAGGATTTAAAAGTGATTTCAGTGCCGGC
>DRNA01000247.1 GCA_011322365.1 Aeromonadales bacterium
ATAATATTTACCGACGTTTTTCTAATGCCGTCAAAAAATTCATTGGCCTGGATATTTCCTTACTGGGCTATATTAATGAAGATCCCTATGTACCGTTTGCTGTGTTGCGTCAATTGCCCATTGTTCGTCACCGGCCTGATTGTCCAGCAACTCATTCATTAAATCGATTAAGTCAGACAATAGCCAGAAATTTTTCACGAAATCGTATTCAGACTAAAACGGTTAATGCGGTTGAAAAGACAAAAACACTACCAGCGAATCCTGGCTTTATGAAAACCAGTAAGGAAGCATTAATTACACCCTTTGAAAAATGGTTAGATCAGTTGCCTGAATTTTTCAGTGGTTTTACCGATACCCGACAGGAGCGAATTGATCGATTTACACAATTCAGAAATAAACTACAGGACGTGGTTAAAAAGGATGCTGATTTTGAAAAGGGCTTTATGAAGTTTGCCGAAGAAGTTCGAAAACAGAAAATGATTAAAGATGCTGAAGATAAACAGCTGCAGGAGATAAAACAGGGTCCGGCTGATACCACTGAGGACGGTGATGCTGAAATAAATTTTCAGGAAAATGAAACAGAAAAAATAATCCCGATTGATATTGAAACCACCCCGGTTATCAATAATGATGGTTCGTGGCTAAACAATATGACGGCACTCATATCGGAAACGACTATCGAAGATAACCCCTACCTGAAACCTGATACCAGGCCAGTTACCCAACAGCTTGCGGACGATTCACCGCACAAACAATCTTCGAATCAGAATGATCAGGCGACGATTATGTCTGAAACTGCAACAAATGAGACTGAAATTACACCTGAGGATATTTCTTTAAATAATCTTTCAGCGGAAAATGAGCAAAGCGAGCAGCCTGCGACAGATGCTGATGACAATTGTGCTGAGGCAATAGCAAATCAAAATTTCACCCAGGCAGCTGAAGAAGGCATGAATCAATTATTATTAGATATGCTGGCAAAAAATCTCGGTGATCCGGAAAAAGAATTAAAAAACACACTGAATCTAATCAAAAAAATGAACCGCTCATAAGCTCATAAACAGATAAGCGAAAAATAGTCAACTGCATAAGTATTTTCCGCAATCTTGTAACTGAAAATCTGAAGCAATGAGTCACTCCTGATTGAGACAAAGTTAATTGCTGGAATCTTCTTCAGTTTCACTACCCGAGTTATCTTCTTTCGGCTCGGGGTCATAGGGTGTAATCAGCATTATCACACCAAACAGGGGGTGGTCAAAATAATGAATTTCTTTACTCCGTACACGTCTTTTCTGGTGCATTAGAAAGGGTTTTAAATATTCGAGTTGTAGTTTCTGAGAATTGCCAGGTTCACCAAATGACAGCAGGTTTTCATCTTCGACATCGTTCCAGTTAAGATGAGCAGGCAATTCAAATGAATTTTCGTCCGTACTATTTTGCTGTGGTGTGGTTGCCTCATCGGCTACGGTAGTATTGTTTATCTGTTCAGGAAAGGCAAAATTGGTGAATGAAGCGAACTGACTTTCATCTACCTCTTTCATGCTGATATTTTTATAAGCCAGATCAAATCTTACATGAAGGTAGCGCTTAACATAGACTGTGAAAAGACCATCAAGTTGCCAGTTATGGCGTTGAGGCTTTTCAAATTCAGGAAGGCCGGTTTCAGGTAGTGGTTCTGATTCTGACAATTTCTGCTCAGACTCTTGCTGCTGTTCAATTACACCTACTTCTTCAGCCGTTAGTAAGGTTAAATCGCTGCTGTCAGTTATTTTGTGTAAACTGCTATTTTCTCCTGAAGAAGATAAGCTATTTTCTGAAATTGAATGGGTGCCATCTGTTATCCTGCTGTTGTTCTGCTCGTTTTGGAAGTTGGCTTCACTGCCGGTTGCTTCTGAAAGAAGCTCATTTTGTGGCAGGTTGAGCAGGGGATAGCCATCATCATCAAAACGATCAGCAAAATCTTCACCACCAAAAATACGCACAGGAACACTTTCTGCTTTCGAAAGTACTGGCTGGTGCCAGGTAATATGTCGGATAAGTTGATATTTACGGCTTCTTTTGATCACTTTGGCGTGGGGAGATAAAATAAAATCAGGACTGGTTAATGCGATAAAAGGCAGTTCAGAAGCTTTCAGCTCGAAAGGGTGTGGGGGCGTTGTTGTTTGTTCAGTGCTAACAGGGGAAAGTGAAAAATTATCTGTTGCTACATTATTTGTAACTTCGCTAGTTGCTAAAACGGTTTTTGCCGTGTCAGTAGGAGCAGTATCTGAATTCGCTTTTTCAGTCTGTTTAATTGCCGGTGGCGGTGTGAGGAAATCGATAGCATTTTTAACATCCGGTACTACGGCATCATCTGGCCAGTTTTCTGCGCTAAGTCCTGCTTTGTCAGTACGTGCAAATATAATGAGCTCTATTTGAAACCAACGCTCTTTAGCCTGTTGCTCATCCTCTGTTTGGGTATCAGCAGCCCAGAGGCTATTGGCCGCTAATAGAAAAAGATAAAGTGATGACACAACACGCAACATTCGATTTACTCTTATTTGTTAAACTTATCCCCAAGGTTGATCGGATAATATCGTTTTATTGGGTTTTAGGCTAGCCTGATTTAGCTTTTTCAGATAGCCTGTATCACCATAGTCTCAGATATCGAGTGAAAATGATGATAGTTTAGCCATTTTCAAGTTGATGCAATAATTGTTGTACAAAAGAGAGGCGTTTTTGTGATGTATCCATATCATTAGAAATTCGCAACCTGGAAGGACCATCAAGTTTAAAAATATGGGATTTCTGTTGAATTAACTCGATAATCAACATGGGTTCAATATTTGGTTTTTCGATAAAATCAATATAGCCTTTACTGTCATTGAGCTGAATGCGTTTAATTCCAATCCGATTGCAACGTAATCTTAGTAAGCTGATGCCAAACAGGTTTTTACTGGCTTCAGGCAATAAACCGAAGCGGTCAATCAGTTCAACTTTTAAAGCATCTAAATCTTTAGAAGAACCAGCACTGGCTATACGTTTATATAAGTTCAGTCGGATAGAAACATCAATGACATAATCATCGGGTAATAAAGCCGGTATCTGAAGCTCTATCTCTGCTTTGTCGGCCAGGACCTCATTCAAGCTGGGTTCACGACCGGCACTTAAGGCTTCAACCGCTTTATCCAGCATATCCATATAAAGGTTGAAACCAATGTGCTGGATCTGACCACTTTGATCTTCGCCGAGGATTTCGCCCGCCCCTCGAATTTCCAGGTCCTGACTGGCGAGCAAAAATCCAGAACCTAAATCATCCATTGATTCAATGGCTTGAAGACGTTTTTTAGCGTCACTTGTCATCATGCTTTTTGAGTGAGGAGTCAATAAATAGGCATAGGCCTGATGGTGGGAACGTCCAACGCGACCCCTGAGCTGGTGCAACTGAGCAAGGCCAAAATGGTCGGCACGATCAATAATGATGGTATTGGCGTTGGGGATATCAATGCCTGTTTCAATGATGGTTGTACAGATTAATAATTGATAACGATGATGGTAGAAATCCTGCATCACCCGTTCCAGTTGCACTTCTTTCATCTGACCATGACCCACAGCAATACTCACTTCAGGTAGTAACCGACGAATATCATCTGCTTTACGTTCTATGGATGCGACATCATTATGTACGTAAAATATCTGACCACCCCGACGAATTTCTCGGGTGATGGCATCTTTAATGAGAAGATCATCCTGCCTTCTGACAAAGGTTTTAACTGCAAGGCGTTTTTGCGGTGGCGTCGCGATAATGGAAAGATCTCTGAGACCGGATAAGGCCATGTTAAGTGTACGGGGGATGGGTGTCGCTGTCAGAGACAAAATATCCACATTGGCCTTTATTGCTTTGAGTTTTTCTTTCTGACGTACACCGAAGCGATGTTCTTCATCAATTATGGTCATGCCGAGGCATTTGAATTTGATATCTTTTTGCAATAATTTATGCGTACCGATAACAATATCCACCTTTCCCTGCTGCAGATCGCTTAATATGGTTTTTTGCTGTGCAGCGGGCACGAAACGAGATAGCACTTCAATTCTGAATGGCCAGTCAGCAAAACGATCTCTGAAATTGTCAAAATGTTGCTGGGCCAGTAACGTAGTGGGAACCAGAATGGATACCTGGTAGCCAGCATTAGCTACGATAAATGCAGCACGCATGGCAACTTCGGTTTTGCCAAATCCTACATCGCCGCAAACCAGACGATCCATAGGATTCGGTTTTTTCAGATCGTTAATAACTGCTTCAATGGCTTTGCGTTGATCGGTGGTCTCTTCAAAGGGAAATCCAGCCGAAAATAGTCTATAGTCCTGGGATGTCAGCGAAAATGAATGCCCATTTTTAACCGCCCTCTGGGCATGGATTTCCAGTAATTCTGCGGCTACATCACGTATTTTTTCGGCGGCTTTTTTACGAGCATTCGACCATTTTTCGTTACCGAGTTTGCTTAAAACAACTTTTGCATCAGGATTACCGCTAAAACGGCTTATGGCATCCAGGTTCTGTACCGGCACATAAAACTTGTCGCCACCGGCATACTCGATAGCCAGGAATTCGGTTTCATACTGGGCTATATCCAGCTTTTGCAAACCTAAATAACGTCCGATACCGTGCTCAAGATGGACTACAGGTGCACCTATCTGTAATTCGGCCAGGTTTCTGATAACATTTTCTATATCAACCTGGCTTTGTTTCTGTTGCTGACTTTGACGAACTTTATCGCCATATAATTGCGCCTCTGCAATCAGCTGAATGTTACCATCTTTATCAATAAAGCCTTCGGACAGCGGCGCTACAGTAATAAAACAATCGCTATCCTCCTGCACCGAATCTTCCTGGACAAAATCCCGCCAATGAGTCACTGTGGAGTAGTTAAGGCCTGCATCGGACAGCCATTGTGCCAATTGTTCCTGTCGTCCCGGAGATTCTGCTGTAATGAGCGTTCTGTGTCTGGTTTGTTCTAAAAAACTCAGTAGCCGATGCATTAGGTCGGTGTGTTTATTATCCAGCGTGACATCGGGAATAGCGGTATAATTTAGCGCAGTAGCTTTGATGCTGCTTTGTGATTCACCCTGAGACAGCCACAGTCGGCGATAGTGCTTTAGACGTTGATTGAGTTCGTCTGGCTGTAAATATAGCTGTTGCGGTTGTAATGCCGGACGCAATATATGGTCTTTTCTGAGCTGAAAACGCTCAGAAATTTCCTGCCAGTTCTGTTGCAATGTTTGCTGCCAGTCACCCAGTTCGATAATTTGCAGCTGGTCAGGCAGATAATCGAAAAGTGTCTCAAGTTGCTCGTGAAAAAATGGTAGATAATATTCTATTCCCTGTGGTACTGCACCATTAGAGATTTGTTGGTAGATGCAGGCTGGATCACGGCTAATATCAAATTCACTGCGCCAGTTCTGACGGAACAAGGCAATAGTATCATCATTAACCGCGAATTCATGCGCAGGCAACAGGCTAATGGAGCTGATTTTATCTTTTGAAATCTGTGTATCGACATCAAATTCACGTAACGTATCCAGTTCATCGTCAAAAAAATCCAGACGAAGTGGGAATTCTGCACCAGAGGGATAAAGATCAATGATGGCACCGCGAACGGCAAATTCTCCATGAGAATATACCTGGCTGACGTTTTTATAGCCGGCGAGTGTTAAACGCCTGATAAAATTTTCCGGATCGAGTTTTTGTCCCTGTTTTAACAGTAAACTGTGGTGTTCAATAAAGCTGCGTGGCGTTAGCTTCTGTACCAGGGTGGAAACCGGAATTAAAATAATCCCCTGTTCCATGGATAAAAACTGATGCAGCGCTTCGATTCGTGCCGAGATAATATCCTGATGGGGTGAGAAGCTATCGTAGGGCAGGGTTTCCCAGTCGGGGAAGATACTCGCTAGCTGATCATTTTCAGCAAAATAATCAATTTCCTGTTTTAATTGATTGGCGCTTTGATTGTCCTGCACAATACACAATATCGGAGCTTGCTGCTGCCTGGCAAAGCTGGCAATTTCCAGCGCCAGTGCAGAACCGACCAGATGTGAGTAGAGACTTTTCTGAACATTGGCTTTATGGAATATTTTACTGGAGAAGTCAGACACAATCGGCACAAACGGAATAATTGTTTAAATGAGGGCGAGATTATATACGTATTTATGCATCAAGGTGAGCTTAATACAGAAAAAATCACATTTTGCAGAAAAGGTGCTCCTGTTAGTTTCTATGGTATCTCAGACGTGGTTGAAGGATAGTGTATCAGGCTTTTCAAGCGTACCGGTAAACCATTGCAAAAGGCTTACATGCTTAATATCCAGACATCTTTAAAAGTTGCTATTATTTCTTCAACACAGCATGTAAAACCAGATCATTTTCAAAAAACACAGTAAATTTCTCATATTCCCAGCGGCTGATAGGGGGATTGCCAACTGCTGCAACTTGTTTTTGCGGCTCGCCAAATTGTTCTCGGACTTCATCTTTGGTCTGAGAATTATGTGGAAGTGTGACTGAATGATCGCCCTGTTCCATCACTGGAATAATGACTTCATCGGCAGCCTTTACATCCTGCACATAATTGATAGTGGGTAGTGTTATGCTGGCGGCCAGTATGACCAGTGGAAATATTTTCATGGGTAGCTCCTTTAATTGCTATCAGCTCGTTGTTCTTTTGCCTGTCGAATCAGTTTAGATTCCTGACGGATTACATGTCGAATAATGGCTTCACGGTCGGATTCTCGAATGGTTTCGAAGGTCACAGCGACGGAATAATGAGAATCTGCTTTTTCAGACTCCACTACCTTGCCATAACAATGAATGCCAGTACGACTGTTGGGTAATAACATTTCCACCAGCACCACCGCATCAACAGGAAAGTCTTTATCCGTATTGACTCTGAAACCGTTACCACTGAGTGACACAGTTTCATAATTTTTTGACTCTGTAAATTTCTGCTCGGCGATATAACCGCCTATCAGATCCAGTCTTTTGTTTAAAGTGCGTAGGTAATCGGCTATTGCTGGTTCTGATAATTGCAGTGATGAAAGGGAAACACTGGCCTCAGTTTCAATTTCCTGAAGCTGGTTAACCAATTGAAAAGAAGAAGGAATTTCATCTTCCAGTTCGTCTAAATCCGGGGCATTTTGCCTGTCTGTCATAACCGTCAGGTGCAAGGGCACCTTATCATCAATGCGATAAAATTCACGTCTATCTTTTTCTGTACTCATACACGGCCTCTGGGACACTTTTTTCTTCCTTCATCAATAGGTTAGCAGGTCTTCTAGTGATTTCCACAGAGAATGTTAATTTTTGTTAGCCAGTTCAGGGTTTTAGTGTTTATTTCACTGGGAAATCGCTAATAATGTGGTTTTGGACAATAGGAGTGAACTCGTGGTATAAGTTATTCGACATTACACAGAAAAATGACATATTCACTAATCATTAGCATTACACATGAATTTAAATGAAAAGAAGAAAATAATCCACGAACGTATCAGTTGTATCGAAGATACTATAATCAAAGGGCGAGAGTATCTGGAATCTGGCAAACACTCTGATTGGCGAGGGTTTAGCCCTTTTTTTCATTTTAAAAGAAAGAACGGTAAAACGTTACCGCTTCATATTGACTGGGTGAAAAATGTATTTCTCCCGAGTCAAGAAAAGGCTTTAATAAAAGCAGAGAATAAACTTGAGAAATTAACAGTTAAGGCCGAAAAAAT
>DRNA01000248.1 GCA_011322365.1 Aeromonadales bacterium
ATTGCCCGGTTAACGAAACCTGAGCAGGACCTGTTAATCCTGCATTATCAAAGGTTGGTTGATTATTGTCACTGTATTGAGCAACATTTATCCTGGTAAGCTCCGCCCCTAAATTACGAGTAAATCTCAGGCGAGTGAGCACTAACAAATCACCATCAGGCAATTCCTGAGCCTTAAAGAATTCAACCAGAGAACCATCTGTACCGGTGGCATGGCTATTGGCACCATATAAATATTCCATATCGGTCCCATCAGGATTGACCTGATACAGATGGATACCCTTTTCTCCCCCCATATGGTCCCATCGGGAAAAAACAATTTTGCCATTGGTTAAAACGGTCGGATCAAGATCATGGCTCTGGTTAAAAGTCAGCTGGTGAATATTACTGCCATCAGTCGCCATAATGTGCAATACAGAGGCCTCAACATCCAGCCCTTCTTCAAGACCAGAGTATTGTGGTTTACCTTCATCCAGTAAAATAGCTTTATTGGTTCTTTGTCTTGTTGAAGAAAAAACAATATCTCCACCAGGTAGATATTCAGGACCAGTATCCTGACCAGCTTCAGCATTAATATCTGACGCTATCATCCGCCTGAGCACTTTAGTATCCAGATCATATTCCCAGATATTCCAGGTGGGTTGATCTTCAGGATCAGCATTAGGAATTTCAGGAGCCCGCATGGCAAAGGCCAGCTTTCTGCCATCAGGAGATACTGCCAGATCTTTCACATCATAGAGCTCACCATCCGGGAAGATACCGGCAGTTAACACTGTTTCGGTCGCCGTTGGGGATGCCCGATCACGCAAAATCAGTTCGGCGCCGGGTAAAAAAGTTGAGGGTTCGGCAAAATTATCCGGGATCAGATTACCATTGTCGTCTACAGGTAAGGTTCTTTTAACATAGGCAATAGGGAAATCCTGTACCACCGCATCCGGGGCCTGATTACCACCACTGAGGCCATCACCGCCACCACAAGCATTTAAAAAGATGCTAGTTCCAAATACAAAAAATAAAATAGCTTTATTTTTTAATTTGCCTAATTCGTTATACATAAGGCCTTTTATTAACATCATTTAACTACCTGAAATTGAGGAACTCACATTAACCAGGAGTTGCTTTCCTACCTGAGAGGCATCATTATTTACAATAACCTTCAGTACAACCTGCTGATTTTTCAATAAATTCATAACTGAATGTCTAAGTATGGCAGTAAATCACAAATTTTCTGCCTTTTTATAAACCAAAGTATAGAAAACCATACAAAATTTTGCCCTGTTGTGGCTATAATCATTTGCATCTAAATGTTCATAGTGTGCGCAACGTCACGAAATCAAGGTAAAAATCCTCGTAATATTCCAAACTGCTGCTATTTTTAATAGACGCCCGTTGTTTTCTGTTTTTTTCTCAGGTTACCTGTGGTAATTCACTTTAATCGGTAAAATCAGCAGAAAATAACGTAGTCAACTAGTTATAGCTTAATTCAAATAATTGAAGGAAATCAGATTATGAATGCAGTTAGTCGTTCTGAATCTTCAAGGTTCACCAAGCTCAAAGCTTGCCAACTGGGGAAAATACTGAAATTAGGAAAAGTTCTGGCCACCGCGCTAGTCATTTTTTCTTTTGGTATCAATGCTGCCCAGGCTGGACCTAGAGAGCAAGCCAAAAGAATTCATGACCGTATCGCCGGGGTACCTCCTAGCGAAACAGTCCTACAAACCATGCAAGATCAAATTACTGCAGGTAATGCAACACAGGCTGCTTTTACAGCCATGCTGAACCCTCATTTTTATGATTCTACGCTGAAAAACTGGATTATGCCCTGGACCAATGAAGAGCAGACCTATTTTGCCCCATTAAATGACTATGTGGCGACTGTAATTGGTATTATTCGTGATGGAATTGATTTCCGCGAAATTTTATCTGGCGATATCATCTATGTTGCTGATCCTGCTTTAACTGGTATCCCCGCTTACGCGAATGGAAACAATGACCATTACCAGGCACTGGAAGATCAACATATTGATCTTAAGGCCAATCTTGTGCAGAGAACCCAGTCTTCGGTTACAGGTTTGCCAGCAGAAGCAACTGCAGGCGTTATCACAACAAGAGCCGCTTCAAAAGCATTTTTTGTTGATGGTACTAATCGCGCCATGTTCCGTTTTACCCTGCTCAACCACATGTGTGTGGATTTAGAGCAAATTATGGATAATACCCGTGCATTTGATCGTATTCGTCAGGATGTTTCCAGAAGCCCGGGTGGTGATAGTCGAATTTTTATGAATTCCTGCTCAGGTTGTCATACCGGCATGGATTCATTGACAGGGGCACTTGCTTATTACGATTATCCCTATACAGGCGATTTCGAAAATGGTGCAACTTCCTATAATGATGTTGGTGCAGTCGATCCTGATACAGGTACTCGTGTAAAGAAAAAATACCGTCAGAATGCCGATAACTTTAAATTTGGCTATCCAACTGTAGACGATAGTTGGATCAACTATTGGCGTCAGGGTCCAAATGCCAATTTAGGCTGGGATGCAGCATTACCCGGATCAGGCAATGGGGCCAAATCCATGGGAATGGAATTGGCTCATTCAGAAGCATTTGTAGATTGTCAGGTTGAAAAAGTATTTCAGAACGTTTGCTTAAGACCCCCGGTTGATGCCGCTGATAGAAACCAGATCGTTAGCATGGTGGCGTCTTTAAAAAGTCATAGTTACGATTTAAAACAAACATTTGCAGAATCTGCAGTTTACTGTATGGGCAACTAGGAGGAGAGGATTATGAGTAGTATTCGCACCTTTAAGCCCCTACAGGGGCTCAATCAATTAGCAAAGCTGTTTACCTTTGCTGCAACAATGACCGTGCTGGCTGCCTGTAGTGGCGGCGGTGCAGAGGTCCAACAACTTCCAAATACCAATGCTGGCAATGGTGGAACCACCAATTATGCAGGACCGCCACCATCAACTGAAGATGTACAGAGATTTAAACTCAGCGTCTGGGATAACTTATCTCCTGATAATCGTTGTGGAGCCTGTCATAATCAGACAGTTCAGGATCCACCATTTGTTCGCGATGATGATATCAACCTGGCCTACCAGGCTGTTGGTCCCATCGTCAATTTAAGTTCACCCAGTGAATCCAGAATGGTACAAAAGGTTGCTGGTGGACATAATT
This sequence comes from Aeromonadales bacterium, assembly GCA_011322365.1. Taxonomy (GTDB): domain Bacteria; phylum Pseudomonadota; class Gammaproteobacteria; order Enterobacterales; genus DRNA01. The sequence goes on from DRNA01000248.1 coordinate 3,180, forward strand.
GTTGGTTAACCAGTAATCAGGCCTGTGCAGACATTATTCAAGGATATATTACAGATTGGGCTGGAGGTGCTTTAGGCGGTGCCGGTAGTACCGTTCAATTAATTGCTCCACCCGATAAAGATCCCGGTGCCAGTAAAAACTTCCCTGCTGATTCTGCCTTATTTGGCTCAACCATCTATCCCCTGTTGCTGTCTCATTGCTCAGGTTGTCATACTGAAAGCTCCTTAACGGCTCAATCACCATTTTTTGCGACTAATGATGTGGATTCTGCCTATGCAGCGGCTCAGGCTAAAATAAATCTCAATGATCCCACCGGATCGCGATTTGTTATTCGCCTCAGTCCTGAATTCCATAATTGCTGGAGTGCAAATTGTGCAGCAGATTCAGCAGAAATGGCAGCGGCTATTCAAAGTTTTGCTGATGGTATACCCCTAACACAGTTGGATCCGGCATTAATTGCCAGTAAATCATTATTGCTAACTGATGGCATCCTCGCAAATACTGGTGGACGTCATGAAGATAACGTCATCGCAAAATGGGAATTTAAAACTGGTAGTGGTACTACCGCTTTTGATACCAGTGGTGTTGAACCCGCAATGGATTTAACCTTAAATGGTGAAGTCAGCTGGGTTGGTGGCTGGGGTATCCAGATCGTCGATGGTAAAGCCCAGGCTTCTACTACCACCAGTAAAAAACTATTTGACCAGATCACGGCAACCGGTGAATATTCTATCGAGGCATGGGTTGCTCCTGCCAACGTCACTCAGGAAGGTCCCGCAGGAATCGTAAGTTATTCAGGTGGCACTACCACACGAAACTTTACCCTGGGGCAAACCCTGTATAATTATGATTTTCTTAATCGTAGTTCTACCACCGATGCGAATGGCGAGCCCATGCTGGCTACAGCTGATGGAGACGAACGTTTACAGGCGGCCCTGCAGCATGTGGTTGTAACCTACAGTCCAACCGATGGTAGAAAAATATACGTAAACGGTGTATTCACCGGTGATGTTGATCCATCCGAAGGTGGCAATCTCAGTGACTGGAATGATACCTTTGCCTTTGTATTAGGTAATGAGGTTTCCAGCGACAGACTCTGGCAAGGCACCATCAGAATGGTTGCTGTACATAATCGGGTTCTACCCGAAGATCAGATTGTCGATAACTTTAAAGTAGGTGTGGGTGAAAAGTTCTTTATGTTATTTGGTGTTTCTCACCTTATTAATGTACCCGAAAGCTACATCGTTTATACGGTAAGTCAATACGATAACTTCAGTTATCTGTTTAATAAGCCATTCTTTATCAGTATGGATGCCAATGCTGCACCCAGCAATATTGATCTGGAAAAAATTCGTATCGGTATTAATGGCCGGGAAGCCAGTGTCGGACAGGCATATAAAAACATTACCACTGTTTTGGACAGCAGTAACTATGATCCGGCAGCTGGTCAGAAGATATCTGATTTAGGAGGCCTGATTGCCCTGGAAAAAGGGCCTCAAAGTGATGAATTTTTCCTCACATTTGAAAAAATCGGCACCTTGTCGCATACGGTAGTAGAGCCTCCACCTCCACCACCAGCACCTGCTGTTGATGCGCCGGCTCAGCCTGCAATCGGCCTCAGAAATTTTGAAGAGATCAATGCAACCTTGTCGACACTGACTACGGTACCCATGACCAGCCCCGATGTTGCTAATACTTTCAACACCGTGAAGCAGGCACTACCGTCAAATGTTGATATTAATACATTTGCATCTGCTCAACAGATGGCCGTGACACAGATGGCAATATCCTA
>DRNA01000249.1 GCA_011322365.1 Aeromonadales bacterium
CATCCACTCTGGCGTGCATGGCGCTGGCCAGAGAATGTACCAGTGATAATCCAATCCCGGTACCTACCGTCTCTCGAGTGAGTTCATTTTCTGAGCGATAAAAAAGCTCAAAAATCTTTTTTATCTGATCATTTGCAATACCCTGACCGTAATCCCTGACAGTAAATTTAATACGATCATCACCCTCTCGTCTGCAGCTTATATCAATCTGTCTTATATCTGCATTTCGAGAAAACTTGATAGCATTATCAACCAGATTTATGATGATCTGTACAAAAGCATCGACATCCGCCTGCACAACTGACTCGTTAATAGCATCATCCAGAGAAATTTTGCAAGTAAACCCGCTATTTTCAATCTGAGTAGTGACTTTTGATTTTACTAAATCCATTAGTTCTGTAACGGTTGTGGGTTTTAAATTCAACTGTAGAGCATCTCTGGAGATACTGGATAATTGCAACACATTACTGATGAGCCGTGAAAGTCGTTCACTTTCATCAAAAATATATTGATAATAGCTTTGCTTTTTTTCCTCACTCACCCAGTTCTGTAGCAACATTTCGCCGTACATTCGAATAGAAGTTAATGGTGTTTTTAGTTCATGGCTTACAGAGGAAACAAAATTCTGTTGTTGCTGCGCCAGTGCTAACTGTTTTATTAAAAGCCGATACAAAGTAATAAATCCTAGCACCAGTACTAACATAAATACCCCCGCCACCATATAGATAGTGCCTGCTCCAGCGTTTAAAGGGATACCTTGCAAGTGATAGACCATAGTTATCTGTGAAAAAGGGGCACTCAGAGTCTGTTTAAATCGTGGAATCTCTTCATCAGTTACATTAAGAACAGAAAACTCCTGAGCATAAGTAGTAGTTTTATAATCAGCCAATTTTTCGTTACCATAAAAAACACTTAACTCTCCAAGTTCAGATAAAGACGTATTATAAAAATCATCGGCTATCATTTTTTTAAAAAACACTGCAGGATCAATTATCATCCCCTGAATTAATCGGGAATTATCACGCCAGGCCTTTCTAAATAATACCAGCTCACCTGTTTCTAATTTTGCCAGTTCAAATGGTTCCATTTCAGTTTCAAAAATTTTAATCCTGTATCTGCTCTGAATCTCATCCTTCTTGTCTAATCCTCTTTTCATGTCATTTTTTATTTTCTCAGCATAAATCATATGTTCAGAATTATTTATTTTTCTCTCTTTTCCTGATTCTAACGCTGTTTTATCTTTAGTTGCATCTTCCGGATTATTACTGGCATCCTTTAATACATCAGCTATTTTTGCACTGGGAGAGTCTTCAGTCATTTTTTCTACAATGGGTTGCTGTTGTAATCTCTTTTCAGCTTTCCCTACCATACTCAACAATGGTGCACTCTTCATTTTAGATCGACTATCCGCAACTGTTTCTGTAGTTGTTTTTGACTGAGAAGATTTCACCAGCGAATCAAATGCAGCCTGTGATTGAGGAACCGACTTAGGCAAGATTGCGCCTGGCTGAGTTGATGTTCTGGCCTCCCTGCCGAGCTCATTATTTAACCGAGCATTCTGCTTTTCTTCAGCCTCAAATTTGAGATTGACTGATTTTTCTTTTACAGGGATATATTTCTTTCTACTGACTTTAATAGCATATTTTTTCATGTCAGTTTTAATTAGCTGGTTTTTTAACAAAACTTCAAACAACTTATCTTGCAGTTTTTTTCTCTGCAAGTACTCCTTGCCTGTTACCGAAAACTTATCATAGCCGCTCTGAGACTTTACTGTATTATCGGGTAACAATGGTGTTGAAAATCGGCCCTCATCATCCACCTGAAAATAACCAATGACACCCTGTTCATGCATATTTATAGGGAACTCAGACAGTCTGGAACGTTGCAGATAATTGCGCTTTGTATCACCCTCTAACTTCAGAAAATTAAAATCATCAATTGAAAGCAATTCCAGTTTATGTAAACTTTTTTTGAACTGATTGTTTATGCGGTTACTAAACTCATCCGCTAATTTCTGGTATTGATAAATTTGTTGCCATTTTAGCTGTTGTAAGGAGCTATTAATCAAAAATGATGAAGGTAATGCTAATAATAAAAAGAAAATAATAATTAGCCATCTTAATTGTTTTTTATTAGTAATTGATTTGAGGATAAATGACATAGATAAAAACCGTTATAAGTCAGACCCGGTTGTTGTCATTAATCGATAACCGGCACCCCTGATGGTTAGCAGGTATATAGGATTAGAGGGTTTTTTTTCAAGTTTTCTTCTGATTTTAGCCACATGTATATCAACTGTACGGGTTTCAAGCACCAGTTCAGGATCATATCCCCAGACTTTATTTAACAGTTCATTCCTGGGAACAGGTCTTTTCGGGTGGGCTCGCAAATAGGTCAGGATATCCATTTCTTTACGGGTGAATTTTTGTAATGAACCATGAATATCACCGGTTAGATTTAAAGGATCCAGAGTGACTTCCGGACCGAGTATTATCTTATCATCAGTACCATCTTGAACCTTTGTGCGTCTTAGTACAGCTTTGATCCTTAACATCAACTGTGTTACCGAGAAAGGTTTTGCCACATAGTCATCAGCACCCGAGCTCAGACCTTCTATTATATCCTCTTCAGCTGTTTTTGCCGTTAACATAATAATAGCCTGTTCAGGAAATTTCTGGCGAACGGACTGGCAGATCTCAAAACCATTTTTTCCCGGCAACATGATATCCAGTAAAATCAAGTCATAGGCTCCGGTTAAAGCTTTGGTGAGGCCACTAACACCATCTTCTGCAGCATCGGCCTCAAAACCATGATAAACCAGGACGTCAATAATGCCATTGCGGATGGCAGCCTCATCTTCAATTACTAAAATTTTAGCTTTGTCAGTCATGTGGGTTCCTCTATACCAACCCTATCCTACCATTTTCCAGAACCTGCAGCAGGTAAATTATAGGTAAATTTTCATAAGTCATAATTTACCTTAATGTGTCTTTTTCGCAACTAAAAACTGATAAATAATTGACACATAATTGATTGCCGAGTTAATAGATATGTTTTTACAGCGATTGCAAAGATTATTTAAAGCAGATGCCCATGCCTTACTTGATAAAATAGAAGACCCCGCTATTTTACTGAAACAGTCGATAAGGGATATGCAGCAACTTATTGATGAAGAAAAGCTATTATTGAACAGATTAAATTCTGAAAAACAACTTCTGGAAGAGCAGATAACACAACATGAAGGTCTAATTAATTCAAATAATGAAGAAGTTAGTTTATGTTTTAAAAACAAACATGAGCAACTTATAAAGCCGCTGTTAGCTTCAAAAATCGGACTAGAGAAAAAGCTTCAACAGTTACAGAATAAGCAACTTTGTCTGCATCATAAAACTGAAACTCATCAAACCTTGCTCACTGAGCATATAACAAAAATTGATGAGATTAAATATAAAGCCGGCTTATTTAACCATGACTCTGACAATCAATGTAATAAAAATAATAACGGCTATAAGCCTCATGTAATTCAACCAGGAGATCCGTATTCCGCTACAGAAAATGAAATTGAAATCGCTTTTCTAAAAGCTCAACAGCTTTTCGAACAGGAGAAATCGCATGCCAGTTAATCGTTTATTTCTGCAAGGTATCCTGGTGGCTTTGATTTTAAGTCTGTCAGGCTGGATATTATATTGGACACTGCTTTTTTATTTTTCCTTTACTGCAACAATGAATCTTTTAATTCCTGCAATGGGTTTCTGTTATATGCTCTTTCTCTCCATTTATAAATATGACACAGATGCCGCCGGTTTACGGAAAGTATACCAGTCTGGATTTTTTACTTTTTATGCTCTCTATCTGGTTATAACCATTAGCATGCTGTTGTGGCGAAATTCTCTGGCAATGCATATTTTATTTCAGCTATTTTCTATCTGGCTATTCAGAAGTGTTTTCTATCAGAAAAAATTTATGTCAATGCTACTTGATGGCTGCCTGATATTATTGTCGCTAGCACTTACATTTTTCATAGTACTAAGAACACACAATATTTTCCTGAGCTTATGGGGTTTTTTCCTGCTGCAATCCTTATGGATTTTTATCCCATCAAGTTGTCATTCAATCCATCAGTTTTTTAGTAAATTACCGGAACAATATAGAACAACATCAAACTATCATTCCGAATCGCTTTGCTCCACTTTTGATCAACAGGAAAGAACAGCCAGAAATGCTATAGTGAAACTGACACTATCTGAACAGGCAATTCACTTAACCAGCGAACAAACTCGAAGAACCTCTTAACCCTCCAGGAGAGCATGATGAAAAATAAACTCTTTAGCTACATTCTGTTTTTGAGC
>DRNA01000250.1 GCA_011322365.1 Aeromonadales bacterium
GGAGCTGATTTTCAGAGGTGAACTCTCACCTTAGTTATAATAAAAGTCCAACCTACAATTAAAGTCAAATAGCTCATAGGATGGCTACTGATGATTTTGTTATTGTTCGTACAACTTAAGGAACTGCGCTTTAAAATCTAAATTATTTATTGGCAAGTATAAAATCGATAATAATCAGCTCGGAGAGATTCCCATTCTGGGTGTTTAGGACTAATACCTGTGTACTCTTGACCTGGTTCGAATCCAAAACCATAATTTCTAGCAACAAAATGTGTAGAATAGTAAGTTACTTCGATATTATTTCCATTAATATTTGTAATTGCTCCGCGGAGTATAATGGGTGTAGATCTTACACTATACCCCAGGGTTCCTTTGGTACATACTGTATTCCCAATTCTAACTAAACGCCCTGATTAAATAGGCTATCATTAGGTCTGAAAGCGTGTGATAATAGGCCAGTTATTATCATACAGACATTATCAATATAGGATTACAGGGAATCTTTTATATGAGAATAAGAACTATCATGCTGATGCTGTCATTACTGGTATTAGCTACGGCCTGCACTACCAAAACGCATGTGGCTAAATCCACAGCGCTTGAAGCGACTGAACGCCAGGGGCCTAATTTAAAGAAAGCGGCCAGAGAACGGCTCAGTTTGGGTTTCCAATATTTGCAGATGGGCAAAATTGAGCGCGCAAAACATAATTTTGATAAGGCGATGCAGCATGATCCCGGTTCTGCAGAAGTACAGCTGGGAATGGGTTGGTATTTTGAGCAGGTGAAAGAGCCAGCGAAGTCCAGAAAATTTTATAAACGTGCTATTAGCATTGAGCCGAACAATGGTGATAATTTAAATACTTATGCTTCTTTTCTCTGTGCACAGGGGGATTATTCCTCGGCAGACAAATATTACAGAAAAGCAATTAAACAGCCCGAGTTCGCAAATTTGGCAGCGGCGATTGAAAATGCAGGGTTGTGTGCACAAAAAGCCGGTGATATGCACAAAGCACAAAAATACTTTGAAAAAGCCTTGAACCATAATCCTGAACAGGCTAAGAGTTTACTGTCTTTAGCTGAGATCTGGTTTGATAAAAAAGATTATTTCAGGTCCAGAGCTTTTTTAAGTCGGCATCTTGCTGTTTCCAGGCCTTCACCGCAGGCGCTTTGGCTAGGAATCCGATTAGAACGAATGCTGGGAGATAAGGACGCACTCTCTTCTTATCAGCTACAGCTGGTACGTTTATTTCCAAAATCCAGGGAAGCACAACTGTATTTAAGTTCGGTAAGTAAATGAATGAAAATGACGAAAAGATTGAGGTTGAAGTTGAAGCCAGTGGTGTGGGTGCGCCGTTAAAAAGTGCACGTATAGCCGCGGAGTTTACTATTGCACAAGTTGCTTCGCGCATGAATCTGGACGTTGATATTATTATCAGTATTGAAGAAGATGAATTTAAAACACATCTTTCTCCAGCGTTTTATCGTGGCTACCTGAGAACTTATGCCAACCTGATGTCTCTTTCAGCCGAAGATATCATCGAAAAATACAATACATTGATCCAGGAAGATTCATTAACTTCACACATCACACCAACGTTTGAAAATAATAATGTAGTGGCGTATTTTAATGAGAAAAAATCCTCCTGGTTTAAGTACATCATTATCACCTCGATTATTTTACTTGTATTAGCCGCGAGTTACTTTATTTATAAACAATTTGCACAGGCTGAATCCCCTTCAATGAATTCTGAACAGGCCGAGCAAGGCTTATTATCTGATGATTCCAGTAGCGAGGGTTCCATAGCACTGGACATAGCTGATGATGCAAGTGAAATCAACTCAGCTGAAGCGGTTAAATCAATTGATAAGCAGTCCACAAAGAACTCGGAAACCAGTTCTCAGCCAGTTTCATCCAGTAATTTGTCAACTGGCAAACCAGGTTCGGAGGTTGCTCAGATAAGCAGTAAAGTGGTACAGCTGCAAATGGACTTTAGTGGTGATTGTTGGGTAAAGGTGACCGATGCTACTGGTGAAGTGTTAGCTTTGGGCATTAAACGATCAGGGAAAAGTATGTTATTGGAAGGCAAAACGCCTTTTAAGGTGATTCTGGGTAATGCCAGAGTGGTTGAAATAAAGCTCAACGACGAGCCAGTAGATCTGTCCGCCTATTCTTCAGGCCAACGTGTTGAATTATCACTTTCAACAGAGAATTAACAGCAAAATGAAACAAAATAACTGGTCCAAAAGGCGTCTCTCAAGAAAAATATACGTTGGCAAGGTTGCTATTGGTGGTGATGCGCCAATTAGTGTGCAGAGCATGACCAATACAGATACCTGTGATGTCGCGGCTACGATTGAGCAGATCAATAACATTGTTGCTGTTGGTGCTGACATTGTTCGAGTTTCAGTTCCTACCATGGATGCCGCAGAAGCATTTAAACTGATTAAACAACAGGTGAGTGTGCCACTGGTAGCCGATATCCATTTCAATTATAAAATTGCCCTTACCGTAGCAGAGTATGGTGTTGACTGTTTACGAATTAATCCGGGCAATATCGGCAATTTTGATAAAGTACGCGAAGTTGTGCAAAGTGCCCGTGATAAAAATATTCCTATCCGTATTGGCGTCAACGCCGGTTCTCTCGAAAAAGATATTCAGATGAAATACGGTGAACCCACACCGGAGGCATTGGTTGAATCTGCATTCAGGCACATTGACTATCTGGATAAACTGGATTTTCAGGATTATAAAATTAGCCTCAAGGCATCGGATGTCTACATGACCGTTGCTGCTTATCGTCAGTTGGCTGGTCAAATAGAACAACCTCTGCATCTGGGCATAACGGAAGCCGGTGGATTGCGTGCGGGAGCTGTTAAATCGGCCATCGGCCTGGGTATGCTTTTATCAGAGGGTATTGGTGACACCATTCGGGTTTCACTGGCAGCAGATCCTGTCGAAGAAATTAAGGTGGGTTTTGATATATTGAAAAGTCTGGGGCTTCGTAGTCGAGGCATTAATCTGATTGCCTGTCCTTCGTGCTCTCGACAGGAATTTGATGTGATCAGCACTGTCAATGCTCTGGAAGAACGCCTGGAAGATATCATCGCTCCCATTGATGTTGCTGTAATTGGCTGTGTGGTTAATGGCCCTGGAGAGGCCAAAGAAGTGAGTATTGGTTTAACAGGTGGACGAAAGCGCAGTCTGATTTATGAAGATGGCGAATTGAACCAGCGACTTGAAAACGAAAAAATTATTGATGTGTTGGAACAACGTATAAGAACCAAGGTCGAAGCACTGACAAAAAATCGTCAGCATACTGATGCCATGCGTGTAGAAAAAAATAAAAATGAACCCGAATTATCCATCTCTGAAAAATTTTCCTGACAGGTTTTCCAATGAAGTTAATTAAAGCCATACGTGGAATGAATGATTTGCTGCCTGAAGATGCCGCTATCTGGCAATTTCTGGAACAGAGTATTCGCCAACTGGTGGCCAGTTATGGCTACAAAGAGATCCGAACCCCTTCATTGGAGAAAACCGCTCTTTTTCAACGAGGCATAGGTGAGGCCACCGATATCGTAGAAAAAGAAATGTATACCTTTAAGGATCGCGGTAATGAGAGCTTAACCTTACGCCCGGAAGGTACTGCGGGTGTGGTTCGGGCAGGTATTGAGCATGGCCTGCTGTATAACCAACAGCAACGATTGTGGTATCTGGTTGATTTATATCGTTATGAGCGTCCCCAAAAAGGGCGTTACCGTCAATTCCATCAATTTGGTGTGGAAGTATTTGGACTGCAAGGGCCGGATGTCGATGCGGAAATTATTTTATTAACGGCAAGATTGTGGCGGTTGCTTGGTCTGGAACAGCAGTTAACTCTACATCTGAACTCTCTTGGCTCCAATCAGGCTCGGCTCGCTTACCGGCAGATATTAGTGGATTATTTTCAGGAACATTTTGACGAACTCGACGAAGACAGTCAAAGGCGATTAAAAACCAATCCATTAAGAATACTGGATAGTAAAAATCCAGATATGCAGTCCCTGATTGAATCGGCACCGAAACTGTTTCAACATCTGGACGAAGAATCTCGGCAGCATTTTGAAACATTGTGCCGAAAGCTTGAAGATGCGGGCATCTCCTATGAAATTAATCATCGTCTGGTAAGGGGACTGGATTATTATAATCGAACCGTTTTTGAATGGATGACAGATACCCTGGGTGCTCAGGGTACGGTTTGTGGTGGAGGCCGATATGATGGACTGGTGGCTGAACTGGGTGGCCAGAATACTCCGGGAATTGGTTTTGGCATGGGCATTGAAAGGGTGGTGCTGATGCTTAAAAACAATCATATTGAACAGCAACTCGGTGACGCTATTGATGTTTATCTGATAAATATAGGTGAATCTGCATCAAATCAGGCTTTATCTGTCGCAGAAGCTTTGAGAAATGAGCTACCTCAGTTAAAATTGCTCACCCACTGCGGTGGAGGGAATTTTAAAAAACAGATTAAGCGTGCGGATAAAAGTGGTGCTCGATGGGCATTGATTCTGGCCGAAGAAGAACTGGCTGAAGGCAATATTTCGATTAAGACGTTACGAGCGATATCGACCATTGAAACTGATGAAGTTAATCACCAGAAAGCTCAACAGGTTGACGAACAACAGATTACCATCCCGCTGGTTGACCTGGCCGGTTGGTTAAAACAGAAAATTTGATCATATTATGAGTTCTTTGCATGATACTTTCACATAAATTTTTATATTGGGTTATGGCAAAAATTTAATAAAGGTAATTCCTACCTGGAGGAAAAATGGATATCTATACAACTGAAGAACAACAGGCTGAGGCTATAAAAAAATGGCTTAAAGACAATGGTGCAGCGGTTATCATTGGCGTTATCCTGGGGCTGGCCGGGCTCAAGGGATGGGATTACTGGAAAGATAGAACATTAAAACAGCATGCGCTGGCATCTGCAGAGTATGAAGCCATCTTACCGTTAATCGACAAAGCCTCGGTTTCGGAACTGGAATCTCAACTGGA
>DRNA01000251.1 GCA_011322365.1 Aeromonadales bacterium
GGCATTATACGGCAATTTATTTTTTCGCCCAGCCTTTGAGACGCTGTGCTTTTTGCGCTGAATACTACCGTTTATTTTCATAAACCGTCCGTTTATCCCCAAAACAGAAAAAGTAAAAATAAATGGAACCCTTTTGCCGCATCCGCCGTGTTAATCACTGAGGATCACAAACAAACAGAAGGTATCATCACTATGAAATTCAAATACACATCTTTATACGCTGCCATCCTGACTGCTTCTTTAGGTATGGTCGGTTGTTCATCCAGCTCTTCCCCCACCGCTGCCGATTCATCCGTAACCGGTCGTATTACCGGTTTTGGTAGTGTCTTTGTTGATGGCGTTGAGTATGAAACAGGTACAGCCACAGTAACCAAAGATGGTGTACCAGTAAGTGGTGATGCCGATCTGAAAGTCGGCATGATTATTACCTTAAAAGGTTCAGCCAGTGGCAATACAGGTGAAGCGGCAACAATTGAATTTAATGATGATCTGGAAGGCCTGGTACAGGTTAATGGTTTAGCGTCTGGTGGTAGCCTGATTGTAATGGGGCAGAATGTTAGCGTTGATGCCAATACAAATTTTGAAAGCAATGATCCAGCTATCACAACGGTTGAAGATATTCCAGCCAATGCCGTTGTTGAGGTGAGCGGTTATCCAGATGGCACAGGCAATATTCTGGCAACTTATATTGAATTAAAAGCATCTGATGTTGCTGATTATGGCGATGAAATGGAAACCAAGGGCGTCATTGCTGATATCGATACAACAGCGCAAACATTTATGCTGGGTAACATTGCCGTTGATTATTCATCTGTTAGTCTGGATTTTGTTCCGGCCAACGACATGTTTGTAGAAGTTAAATTTAATGCGGATTTAACGGTTTCAAAAATTGAACTGGAAGGTGACGGCAAATATGGCGTCAAAGGTGAGGTCGGAGAAGACCTGGATATAGAAGGTATGATTACGAATATTACGGCTACAACTTTTGAACTGAATGGCCAAACCATTCAAATTCCTGATGGAGTTGATATTACGCAATATGCAGCGGGTGATCTGGTAAATATTGAAGTATCGGTAGATGCTAATGGCGATCTGGTTGCCAAAAAAGTTGAAGAAGATGAAGCCAATGATGATGGTAGTCATTTCGAAATCGAAGCCCAGGTTGATGCAGTCAATGCAGCAGAAGGCACGATTACAATTGATGGTAAAACGATCTCCATTGATAGCTTCAACACGATTATGGATGACAATACGGATGCCGAAAAATACTTCAATATTGCAGATATTGTTGAGGGCGACTGGCTAGACATGAAAGTGGCTGAAAATGCTGATGGTACATTCAGTGCCGTTAAGGTGGAGCGTATAAATGCATCCGATGCACGGGAAAAAGTTGAGCTTTCAATCCGTATCGAAAATGGTGTGCTGACAACCGGTGATCAAGCAATTGACACCGCGCTGGGTGGACTAAGTCCTGATGCAGTGTTACAGGCTACAAGCCTTATCAATAGTTTTGCTAATCAAGGTGAAGATTTCGAAGTAAAAGCCATGCTGGATGCCAATGGGGATCTGCAAAGTCTGATGGTTGAAGTAGAAGCTGCTATTGCTGTAGATAGTGCAGGAACAGTCACAATCAATGGTGTTGAAGTAACGCTTGAAATGCTTCCCGCAGGTGTGAGTCTGGACGATATTGCAGCCAGAGACGGACAGCAGGTTGAAGTTAAAATGGATCTGCTAACAGGCACAATCAGTGCCATGAAATCCGAGCTGTCAGGTTTGGTTGCCATAGATGCGACAACAGGTGAGGTAACAGTAAATGGTACTGCCGTAACACTGCCAGCCGGTCTTACTCTGGAAGATGGTCAGAATGTAAAACTGGAACTGGATGCCGCCGGTAATGTGATTTCCATGGATATTGAACACCAGTCTGAAATGGATGGTGCAGATTCAGAGCAGGATCCAGGCAGCACAACTCCAGAAGCGGGTACAGGCGTATAAGCCTTAAGTACAATTATTTAAAAAGTTAACTACCTTGCCGGGCTATCAGGATGATAGGCCGGCTTTTTTTCGTTCTGATTTCTGTTTTAAGTTCAGGCTTTTATGCGTTTGAACAGGGTATAGATGTAAGGTCTTTCATCACCCCGAGGATTAATAAAAATATGATCAAAGTTGCAAACAAGCTGAAAATCATCTCCCAGCCTGTGGGATAATTCTTCAACTGAATAACGGTGTAGTGTCAGGCCTGCACATTTTTCAGCGCCTGTGGTTGAAAATTCGGCAAAAATACCATAACCACCAATTTTCAATCTTGAACGAATATTATTAAAATATCCCTGTATATCCTTTTCATCGGTTAAAAAATGTAAAACAGCCCGGTCAATCCAGATATCAATATCGGGAATTTTCTGCTGAATAGTTTGAGCTATATCCTGACAAAGCCAGAAAGTTCGATGATTGTCATCTGCTAGCTTCTGCTTAAGCCTGTGCAGCGCTTCGTTGCTAATATCATTGAGAATCAGCTGAGGGCCATGAGACAATAACTCTTCGACTAAAATAGAGGTGCCGGCACCGGGTAGAAAAATTGTTTTGTTTTTCCAGCCGTCGATATGCTCAAGCAGTTCCATTGTTCTGGAAACATCGCTTTCATACCAGCCTAATTCACAATCTTCCTTTTCCGAAAACAGGGTATCCCAATGATCACTTATTGATTTCATTATATGAGCCTTCATCAATGCTAATATTATTGCTGATAGCCCGGGGGAGAGTCTGTATGATGGGTTTATATTTAAGGAGCCTCTGAATAATTCATGAACTCACATTTCATGTTTAAAATACGTGGTTTCTGCGTTGCGAAGATTCGATACCTTAAATCCACGTATTTTAAACGCAAACTGTTTCATCCAGAATTAATCAGAGGCTCCTTAAAATATCAGTCACAATATATTTGTCAACTCAATCGTTTAACAATATGCAGGTTATATCCATATGAAGCGTATCAAACCATTACAGTCCTTATCTATGGAGCATCACCAGTCTTTACGTCTGGCAAAAAAATGTAAGGACATACTGGCTCAAACACCCGAAGAAATCAAAATCTTCAGCCAGCAGCTACAAAGCAATTTTAATGAACAATGGCTAAAACATTTCAAAATAGAGGAAGAGAGTATTTTTTCTGTTGCAAGAAAAAAGGGAGGAGAAATAGCCAGCGTGTGTCAGCAGCTTGAACAGGAACATCATACAATGAAAAATCTTGTGGAAAAAATAGCCGCAGGAGAGTATTCGCTGTTACAGCAATTTGGTCAATTGCTTCACGACCATACTCGCCGTGAAGAGCGTGAACTATTTCCAATGGTAGAAGCTGAGTTTACGGATGATGAGCTGGATAATATTTTAAAATTCGGTAATAACAACTCATAACGTTTGCATAAGCTGCGGCGCTTTTTGCCGTCAGCTTTATGCACTTGTTATGTTCTTTTTGTTTTTTGTAGTGCCTTGTGCCATGAGTTTATGTAACTGTCATTTAGTATATTTTTGTTTTTCTCAGTGTAGTTTAGAAACCAGGTAGTTAAACCGTCCCATTCTTTAATATCACCCGGCTCATGAAGATACCAACCTAATTCTTTGAGAAGCCAGTTTGATTTAGCGCTATTTCTTAATTGTGAGGTACAAACCCAATTTGATTCTTGATCTTTACCGCCTCTTGATACAGGAACAACATGATCAATTGTTGGTAATAGTTGCCAATAGGCCATGTGACACTCTGTTGTTTTCCAGTTTTTATGGAACGGAAATTCTTTTGGCATTAATTTTGACATTAATCTGAGAACTGGAGGAAAAATCATTTTATCTCCAGAGTATCTGTCAATAAAACCGTCGCGTATAAATATTTTTGTTTTTTGATAATTAGAATATCGTCGCCCTTCATTTTTTAATGGAGAAAAAGGATAGCCTGTATCTATTATTTTTTTCGCTTCTTCGATTTCATTTTTAGCAATTGCAGAACAAGCATTTTTTATAATTTTATGAATCTGACTCATATTTTATTTATAAACATA
>DRNA01000252.1 GCA_011322365.1 Aeromonadales bacterium
AGGCCCTGGAACAACAACAATTTAACCAGAAAAAAACCGCAACCTGCCTGGGACTGACTTATCATCAACTACGGGGTTATTTAAAGAAATATCATCTTCTGGATCAGGAGTCCTAACTAGAATATAATCAGTAAACAATAATTCCCTTTTGATGCTGGTGTTTAATATTTTCTCACTTATTCATCACTCCATGAAAGCACCAACACTGCTTCCCAGCCTGCTCGCTTCCACAGGCCTGCTCGCCATACTCGCTATGCTCAGCGCTTGTGGTAATTCTAATTCCACCAGTTTAAAGAATAACAGCCTGGTTTACTGTACTGAAGGATCGCCCACTACATTCAACCCCCAGCAGGCCACTACCAGCATCACTTTTGATGCCAGTGCTCGCGTTATGTTTGATCGTTTAGTGGAATATGATGAAGACCTGCAATCCTTACAACCAGGTCTTGCCGAAAGCTGGCAGGTATCTGATGATGGCCTACATTATATTTTCAAACTTCGTCAAAACATTCCATTTCATCAAACTGAGTACTGGACTCCCAGCAGAGATTTTGCCGCAGAAGATGTTATTTTCAGCTTTCAACGTCAACTGGATATTCATCATCCTTACCACAAAGTGGGTCTGGGAAAATATCCCATGATAAATGCCAGTGGCTTAAACCATCTCATCCGCGATATGATTAAAATTGATGATCACACCGTTGAATTTATTCTATCCCGACCAAATTTAAAGTTTCCTTCTCTGCTAGCCATGGAATTTGCTTCGATCCAGTCAGCGGAATATGCTACCTCTCTGTATGACAACCAGGAGCGCTTTGATCATTACCCCATCGGTACTGGCCCCTTCATCTTCCAGCGCTACGAAACCGATACATATATCCGTTACAAAACCAACCAGGCCTATTGGAGGGGTCCTGCAAAAATTAAAACGCTGGTTTTTGCCATCTCAGCTGAAGCATCAACCCGGCTCGGACGATTGATCACCAAAGAATGTGATGTGATGTCACAACCCCTACCCAGTCAGATTAAAATAATCAAAAACTCACCGTCTTTAAAACTGGAATCACAACCCGGCCTTAATGTGGCCTATTGGGCCTTTAATACCCGACGAGCTCCCTTTGATGATGTTCGTGTGAGACGGGCGTTAAGCTATGCTATTTCCAGAGAAACCATCATTAAAGTCGTGTATGAAAATGCTGCCCACATCGCTAATGGTCCACTGCCGCCAAGAATGCTGGGGGCTATAATCACTCAACCCACCATCAAACAAAATTTGCAGTTCAGTCGCCAGTTACTGCATGAAGCCCAGTGGGATAAAAATTTTGTGGTGGATATATGGGCCATGCCGGTACAAAGACCTTATAACCCGAATGCACGAAGAATGGCCGAACTGATTCAAAATGACCTGGCTAAAGTTCAGGTGAAATCTCGAATTATAAGTTATGAATGGGGTCAGTTTTTGAATCGGCTGAGAATGGGGCAACATCAAACGGTGTTACTTGGCTGGAGCGCCGATACCAACGATCCTGATGATTTTCTAACGCCATTATTAAGTTGTAATAGCGCGAAAACAGGTACCAACAGGGCATTCTGGTGTGATGAACAATTTGATCAAAATTTGCGTCTTGCCAGAGAAACAACAGCTGAGAAAAGATTAAACGCCCTGGCTAAGGCACAACAAATTTTCAAACAACAGTTACCCTGGTTACCCATTGCCCATTCACAGCAATTTCTGGCCTATCGAAACAATCTGGTTGGTATTAAACTATCGGCAACTGGCGGTATCAACTTTCGCAAAGTCTATCGTGTTCTGCCTCTTTCCAAACAGGAAAATAAAATTGATGCTCTTAAAAAGCTAACCACCGATGGTGCTAAACAATGAGCTTTTTACTTCGTCAATTCTCACGTTTTGCTATGATGCTTTTTGGTGTAAGTATTTTAGCCTTTGGCTTTACCGAATTTGCCTACATCCGTCACAGTAGCTTCGCACAAACGTCAACACTCTGGCAACATATCCTGAATTATTTTCATTTTTTATCAGAACTTTTTCATGGCAACTTTGGCATTACACAACATAATGCGGCTCCGGTATTATCCACCTTTATACATAAACTGCCGGCTTCCATAGAGTTAATTATTCCAGCTATTATTATCGCCTGGCTGGTTGGCGTGCCACTGGCCACCTGGGCTGAAAAAAAACCGGGGGGCTACATTGACAGAGCGGTACAAACTATCAGCGTAGCCTTTTATTCTCTGCCGGTATTCTGGCTGGGACTTATCCTGATGATGGTGTTTGCTACCGGCTTTGAATTATTTCCGGTGGGTGGAAGAATTGACTATATCTACGATATCACGCCCGTTACCGGCTTTGCGCTGATTGACACACTATTAAGTGATAAACCTTATGCTTTTGAAGCCTTTATTGATGTCATCCATCATCTGATTTTACCCATTATTACACTCTCTTTACTTCCACTTTCCTATGTTATCCTGCAATTAAAAGCGGGAATGGAAACCATTCATCACTCAGAATTTATCATGGCAGCCCGTTCACGAGGCATGTCCAATACACGTCTGCTCTGGGTACACAGTTTACCGAATGCTATCCAACCGGTTATAGCATCCATGAGTTTGCAGTTTTCAGTTCTCATTACCAGTACCATTATTGTTGAATACCTGTTTTCATGGCCCGGAATTGGCCATTGGTTTTTAATTCTGGTACAACAACAGGATTTTATAGCATTAAGAGGCGCACTCATGCTGATAGCAACGGTCATCCTGATTGCCAATATTGCCACGGATCTGTTGCGTTATCTCACTAATCCAAAACTACGCCGAGAATAAGGAGAGACCGCTATGACACAATATATCGATCGTTTCGGCGAACAGAAAATACAACATCCGGTAAAGGTTTTCTGGTTAAGTTATGAAAATAATGCGCCCGCACTGTTTGGCTTACTTATTTTAAGTTTATTAACGCTATTAATGCTACTCTCCCCCCTGTTAGCGCCTTATTCTGCCAACAGACAATTTGACAACTATATTCTGTTACCTCCATCCTGGTTTGAAGGCGGCACCATAAACTATTTGCTGGGTACGGACGAATTAGGACGGGATCTGTTTAGTCGGTTATTAATCGGTGGAAGAACCACATTGACCAGTGCTCTTATTGTGGTGTTTGTATCCTCGATTGTAGGAGTATTCCTCGGTCTGGTAACAACTTTTGTTGGAGGCTGGCTGAATAAATTAACCGCCTATATTTTTGATGTTTTACTTACATTTCCATCCTTTGTTATGGCTTTGTTGGTGATTGCCATAATCGGTCCGGGATTAACCCATTCCATTTTTGCAGTTATGCTTTCATTGATCCCACATTTTTATAAATCCATAAAAAATGCGATTACGATTGAAATAAAAAAACCCTATTACGTGGCAGCAAAACTCGATGGTGCCAGTGGATTCACATTACTGTTCACGGTTTTACTTCCTAACATTATCAGTACCATCATCATCCAGATCAGTTTAAGTTTTTCCACCGCCGTACTGGAAATTGCCACTCTGGGGTTTTTAGGTTTTGGGGCTCAATCGCTGGTGGCTGAATGGGGGGCTATGTTAGGTGATGCCAGAAGTTTCAGTTTCCAGGCTTCCTGGGCTGTATGGACACCAGGACTGGCTATATTGGTTACTGTATTTGCTATCAATCTGGTGGGAAATGGTATTCGGGAATCCTTGCAGTCGGAGCAATATCATTAAGATGAATTTACTTCAGATAGAAAATCTCAGTGTAAAGTTTCAGAGTACTCAGGGAACCATTGATGCCGTATCCAATGTTTCTTTTGCCGTCAAACCGGGGGAAATTCGAGGCATCATTGGTGAGTCTGGCTCAGGGAAAAGTGTACTCTCTCTCGCCCTGCTGGGATTGCTGGATGAAAAAGCACAGGTTCAATACGATTATTTCAGTTTTAACAATGAATCACTATCTGAACTATCTCAGCACCAGCGCATCAAAAAATTACGCAAGAATATTTCTATTATTTTCCAGGATCCGTCTGAAAGTTTAAATCCAACCCTGACACTGAAATCTCAGCTAAGAGAAACGATCGCTCTGCACAACGATGGAGCTGGTAGTGATTTTATTACAGAAGAATCAGCACGGCTGTTATCGGATGTCGGTTTATCAGCCCACGAATCTCTGTTACCGCTTTACCCGCACCAGCTGTCCGATGGAGTTAATCAACGCATCATGATTGCACTGGCTCTAGCCTGCTCACCTAAATTGCTTATTGCTGATGAAGCCACAACCAACCTGGATATGACCATTCAGGCACAGATACTACAATTGCTCACCGGTTTAAGTCGTGATAGAAATATGGCGGTAGTGATGATTACTCATGATTTTGCAATTTTAGCGGAAGCAACACAGTCAACTTCTGTGATGTATTGTGGTTATTTGCTGGAAACAGGAAAAACAGCAGAACTATTACATTCACCCAAACACCCCTATACCCAATCACTGGTCAATAGTGTGCCTCAACTGGGTACAGCAGTTAAATCACATTCTCATCTTTATGCACTACCGGGAAGTATACCGCCTGCCGACCAGATACCGGTGGGCTGTCCCCTGGGACCCCGTTGCCCCAGAGCAGGAAAACCCTGTGTCAAATTACCCCCCGTTCAAGGGGATGATGAGCACAAATTTCGCTGCCATTTTCCACTGGGGGAGCGATAATGAATAAACCCATTCTGGTTGCATCAGGCATAAGTAAGTCCTTTAAAGCCTCCCGAGGTTTCCTCAAAGCCCCTTTACAAATCCAGGCACTTGAGAACATTTCATTTTCATTATCTGAAGCAGAAACACTGGCAATCGTTGGCGAAACGGGTAGTGGTAAAACTACCCTGGCACGAATACTTACCGGCCTCGAATCCATGGATCAGGGCTTACTATTACTAAATGGTAAAAGTGTCACTTACCGCAATAATTCCAAACAGCTGCACCAGAAAATCCGTTTGATATTTCAGAATCCCGGTAGAACCCTTAACCCTAAACTCAGTATTCGTAAAACCCTGCTTCAACCCTTACGTGCAAGTCAGACAATTCCGTCACATGAATATGAACCCCGCTTAGAGGCTATTTTAAAAAAAGTAGGATTACGTGAAGATCAGGGAGAC
>DRNA01000253.1 GCA_011322365.1 Aeromonadales bacterium
GGCAGCGGGCTCTCTGTTTGGAGAAAAACTGATTTTAAATGAATTTGTAGCATTCAGTAATATGGACCAATATCTGGCAGGCATGAGTGAACATACTCGAGCCATTGTTACCTTTTCACTTTGTGGTTTTGCCAATCTTTCTTCCATTGCAATTTTGTTAGGTGGCTTAGGCAGTTTGATCCCGGAAAAGAAAAATCTGATTGCACGCTTTGGTTTAAAGGCAGTGGCTGCTGGCTCTTTATCCAATTTAATGAGCGCGGCATTAGCGGGACTCTTACTGTCCGTATGAGCAATAAAATTCTTGTCATCCCGACCTTGTGGAGGGATCTTAAAGCTTCAGGAACCCTCCACAAGGTCGGGATAACGGAGATATTGTTGATGGTAGAACAAATACCTGAGTTACATTCAGAGGCTTGTTATTTTAACTGTTTTATATTATTGAATCGATTTTCAATATGATCGAAAGAAATGCAGAGATATTAAAAAACTTATGATAATGACAGCTAAATCTATAATCATCGATTGTGATCCCGGAAAAGATGATGCCATTGCACTTTTTCTGGCGATGGCCTCTGAGGACGAACTTGATATTTTGGGCATTACTACAGTGGCGGGTAATGTTTCTTTAGAACTCACACAAAAGAATGCTCGCTTTCTGTGTGAAATCGCAGGACGCCCTGATCTACCTGTTTTCGCCGGTGCCAGCTCTCCTCTTAAATTACCGTTAGTTACAGCCGAGCATGTTCATGGTAAAAGTGGTCTGGAAGGTATTGAAGTAGTTGAACCGAAAATGCCTGAACAAACCAGGGGCGCACAACAATTCTTTATCGACACGCTGTCAATGGCAGTCGAACAATCCATCACGCTGGTTGCCACCGGCCCCTTAACCAATATTGCATTATTGGTGAGTAAACACCCGGAATTATTAACTAAAATAAAGCAGATTATTATAATGGGTGGTGCCCGACTCGAAGGTGGTAATTTTTCTCCCAGTGCAGAATTTAATATGGTGGTTGATCCCCATGCAGCAAAAATAGTGCTGAACTGTGGTCTACCTCTGGTAGTGATGGGGCTTGATGTTACACATCAGGTCAGAGCCAATAAAGCCAGACGAGAGCAGATTAAAAATATAGACAATAAAGTGGCCCGGGCTGCATCAGCTTTGCTGGATTATTCTCATATGCAAAATAATAAACGCTATGCAGAACTGGGTGCGGCTATCCATGATCCCTGTACTATCGCCTACCTGATAAAGCCATCGCTTTTTCAGGGAGTGGAATGTAATATATCCATAGAAACCGATTCGCCATTAACGTTGGGTCATACCGCTGTAGATTATTGGGGTGTGACGGATAAACCAGCGAATGCGCTGTGGATTGATCTGGCTGATGCAGATGGATTTTTCCAGTTGTTAAATGAAAGGTTAGAACGGTTTTAAAGACAAAAAAAAGCTAAAAAGACAGAGAACAAAACGTTATTATGGCAAAACTTTATTTTTATTATTCATCCATGAATGCCGGTAAGTCGACGGCACTTTTGCAATCCAGTTATAACTATCAGGAGCGAGGCATGAATACTCTGGTTCTGGCGCCAAAACTTGATGACCGTTACGAAGTAGGAAAAGTCACTTCGAGAATTGGTTTGCAGGCAGGGGCAGTTATTTTTGATGGCAATGATAATCTTTTTGAAATGGTTGAAAAAAATGATAAGCAAAAACAGTTAAGCTGTGTACTTATCGATGAAGCGCAATTCCTTACCCGAGATCAGGTCTATCAACTGGGTGAAGTCACCGATCGTTTAAACATCCCGGTACTGGCCTATGGCCTCAGAACTGACTTTCAGGGCGAACCCTTTGAAGGCAGCAAATACCTGTTAGCCTGGTCAGATAATTTAAAGGAACTCAAAGCCATATGCCACTGCGGCCACAAAGCCACCATGGTATTACGACTTGACGAAAACGGTGAGGTTATCAACGAAGGTTCACAGGTAGAAATAGGCGGCAATGACCGCTATATTTCCATGTGCCGAAAACATTTTAAAGACAGTTTTTATGGAAAGGGTGACTAAAACAGCATAGGTTATTAAAAAATCTCCAACTAAATAAAAGTTCGGAAAAGGTATCCACTATAAAGATTTTCTATCTCACACTAAAACTTTTGTCATTCAGAGCCATTAAACCCTTGTCATTCAGAGCCATTAAACCCTTGTCATTCCGAGTCACTAAACCCTTGTCATTCCGAGCCACTAAACTCTTGTCATTCCGAGCCACTAAACTCTTGTCATTCCGAGCGAAGTCGAGGAATCTTATGCCGAGCCTCAAGATCCTTCAACTGCGCTACGCTACGTTCATGACAGACTGTTTTTTCTCGAAACTCGACACTAAATTCCTTGTCATATCCGAAAGTTTGCCCCATGACCGTAGGGAGTGCTTTGTGTGCCGAAGTGGAGCAATCTTTTGCCTGGCCTTTGAAAAACCTTCTGGCTAATAACAAATAAACTACTTTTCTGATGAAGAAAAGTAGTTACATGATGGATACCATTTGAGACACTTATTTAGAAATATATTGACAGTATTTAAAGCCTGTGTTAAAAAACAGCTAATGATAATTTCACAGGGATGTAAATCATGTCTATTCTCTTTAACTCGCAACTCGCAACTCGCAACTCGCAACTCGCAACTTTAACTCTTTGATTTTGTTTATACTGTTACTCTTATTCTTTAGCATATCAACTTTAGAAGCATCAGATAAAGAATGGGTTGATGCTGAAACTAAAAGTGTTGGTACATATTTATATTATGGTTTATATGATCCAAAATATGACACTAAAGAAAAAGTCGTTGATTGGTATTGTAATAATATGTCACCTTATCGACACACAGAATGGGGCTATTGGCAAGATTGTCCTTCTACAACTTATTACCCAGAAAAAATTCCCTATGGAAAGGATAATTTATATAAATATAAATTTGACTGGGGTGTTAACGATTACACTGCTTTTAGTTATATAACAGTTCTTGAGGTGTTAAATTGCCCATCTTCACACCCCAATCCAATTGACTTTAATTTTGATGGAAAAGCAGATATATGTTTAAAACCTCCTGTAAATTTCTGTCCATCTATCCAAACAGATGGTAACCCAATAAACTGTTCAACAGGACAAAAAATACAATCAAAACTTATATATTCGGGTTCAGGCTCCGATCCATTAAGTTATATTTCATATTATTCCAGCCCCATAATTAACCCAGACGACCAAACTTTAGAAGGATTGTTCAGCTATTCTCAAGGTGCGCAGCGTAACGATAACCATGTGATGACAATATCAACCGAATATAACAAAAATGGTGGAACTGTGGTCAGATTATCATGGGGTGCGAATAAAAGCCGTATTTATTATGGAAGAAACAATGCACCACTAAAAGATATGTTAAATAAATATGGAGAAATAACAGGCGGTGGCGATTATTACACCTACAAAACCAATACCGGTCAAATCTATCAGTTTGCTTTTGGCAAATTGACTGAAAAAAACTTAAAGTCTGGTTTTAAACATACTTACACATATACACCTGCCGGCAAGTTAAGTACCGTCACGAATCATTTTGGACAGCAACTCCATTATTATTATAATGCCCAAGATCAACTAGAAAAATTAGTCACGCCCGATAATAAAGAATATCTATTTTCTTATGATGCAAATTCAAACTTAATTGAAATTTCTTACCCTGATGAGACACCTTTGGATACGAGTGATAATCCAACCACCGAATATTTATTTGAAAATCCACAACTACCAAAATTCCTCACAGGTAAAATTAATGACAAAGGAACTAGAATTGCAACTTGGAACTACGATATTCAGGGACGAGCACTGTTGAGTGAGCATATTGGTGGTTTAGAAAAAGTTGAATTTGATTATTCTGTTGAAAACGAAACGAGAGTCAAAACCTATCTCACAAATACACTTTCTACCGACAAAATTTATCGTTATCAAGTTGTTAATGGACAAAAAATAATTCAAAGTTTGGAGCAACTGGCTTGTGCTGACTGCACTGTTGGAACTTGGTTTTATGAATACGATTCGAATAATTTCCTCACAAAAACTACCAGCCCAAATGGTTCAATTACTCTATTTGAAAGAGAGTCCCAACATTTAATTAGCAAAACCACAGAAGCATTCGGCACATCGTCTGAAAAAATCACCACAAATAATTGGTCGTGGATTGAACCAAGGTTATTCAGCCATAAAGATGGTGGTCTTAATGTGATCTATCACTATGATTCTCAAGGAAGAGTTATTGGTGTTGATAAGTGGGATACTATCAATCCAGTTGTTCGCTCAACCACAACGACATATAATATGGCTGGTTTAGTTGCAACGATTAATAATTCCCGTACTGATTTATCAGATGTGACCGCGTTTACTTACGATCTCAATGGCAACCTCAGCACCATTACTAACCCATTAGGCCAGGTTACTACGCTGGAAAATTACGATGGTAGTGGAAGAGTCGGCAAAATTACCGATCCCAATGGTATTATATCAACACTTAGCTATACACCCCGAGGGTGGATTAAAACCAGCACTCTCAATGGGGCCAGCACGCAATATGATTACTTCCCCACCGGTGCGATTAAACAGGTGACCACAACCAATGGGTTAACCCTGAACTATGAATATGATGCCGGTGAGCGATTGATTGCCATTGTTGATTCATTGGGCAATCGTCTGGAATATGTGCGTGATGTGATGGGAAATGTCACCAATACCCAGATAAAAGATCCGGCCAATGTGCTTAAAAGCGCACAGTCCTCCGTGTTTAATGCGCTTGGCCAGTTAAGCCAGAACTTAGGTAATAATGGTCAGTCAAATGTGATGACTTACGATGCTGAAGGCAACCCGGTCAACACCAGAAATGCCTTAAACAACGCCAGTAGTTCAAACTACGATGCCCTCAATCGTTTAATCAAAAGTATCGATCCCAATCTGGGTGAAACCACCTACAGCTATAACGCCCATAATGAGATCACCAGCGTAACCGATGCAGAGGGCAAAGTGACTCAGTATCAATACAACGCCTTTGGTGATGTCACCCAATTAACCAGCCCAGATACCGGGATCAGAACTTATACTTACGATTCAGCCGGTAATATGCTCAGTAAAACCGATGCCAGAGGTCTAACCGTCACGTTCACTTACGATGCTTTAAATCGCCTACTGACGCAGAGCTACCCGGATGCATCAGAAAATATTACTTACCACTATGACGACACTACAAATGGCAATAAAGGTATAGGTCACTTAACTTCCGTCAACGATCAAACCGGCTCCACTAGCTATTTTTACAATGGTTTTGCTCAGGTAACTCAAGAAACCCGGATAATTGGCGGTAAAAGCTATATTACCCACTATAATTATGACAGCAAGGGTCAGCTTACCGGGATAGTCTATCCTGATGGCAGAAGCCTTAGCTACAGTTTTGATGGAAATGGACGGGTCAGTAGTTTAACGACCAGCTGGCAGGGGGTGAGCAAAACACTGGCCGCCAACATCAGCTATCTACCCTTTGGTCCCATGAACGGTTTAACTTATGGCAACGGCAAATTATTAACCCAGAGCTATGATTTAGATTATCGCCTCACCGCGAAAAGTGTGACCGGTATCAACCAACTCAGCTACAGTTACGATGTCACCAACAACATCACCACCATTAGTAACAGCACTAACAGCGCACTGAATCAGAGTTACCTGTACGATAAACTCTCTCGATTAATCCATGCCACAGGCAACTACGGCGTACTGGGTTACAGTTTTGACAAAATCGGCAACCGTCTCACCAAAGTCAATAATAGCCAGACCGATAACTACAGTTATGACGCCAGTTCACACCGGCTCGCTAGTGTTACCGGTGCCACTACCACCAATCTCAGTTACGATGCTGTAGGCAACACCTTAACCAAAGGCAATCTGAGCTTCACCTACAACCAACAGGGTCGCCTCAAAACCGCCACTAAAACCGGCATGAATGCCAGTTATCAGTATAACTTTAAAGGCGAAAGAGTCAGTAAAACCAGCAACGGCCAAACCACCCATTATATCTACAATGGCCAGGGCCAATTAATTGCAGAAGCTGACAGCACCGGTGCAATTCAGCAAGAATATATCTATTTAAATGGTCAAAGACTGGCCACCATCGTCAATGGCAACATCTATTATGTCCACACCAACCAACTGGATGCCCCCATTGCCCTGACCGATGAAACCGGCACCCTAAAATGGCAAGCCCACTACACCCCTTTCGGCAAAGCCATAGTGGATATCAACAACCTGACAACAGCTTCACAGAACCAACGTTTCCCCGGCCAATACTTTGACTCGGAAACCGGAATGCATTATAACTACTTCAGGGATTACGACCCTGAGATAGGGCGGTATCTGGAAAGTGATCCCATAGGTTTAGAAGCTGGGGTTAGTACATACGGGTATACATTACAAAATCCGATAAATCACACTGATCCAAATGGATTAACTACCATAGCTGGCTGTGCCAATCCTGTTAATGCTCCAGCTTGTGCAGCAGCAGGCATCAGAGGCAGTCGTGCAGTTAATACCACTATAAAGGTAATCCCTAGGATAATTGCAAGTTCTGATTCTGAAAAATGTGATGACAATGATGATGATGAATGTAAGAAATTAAATGAAGATGTTAATAGAGCCAAGAAAAAAGTTGGGAAGTTAGGTGCTTGTAAGAAAGGTATGTCTAAATTTGAACTTATGATTCGAAAGCGTGCGTGGTTAAAGCTAGCTTCAGCTAGATCTCATCGCGATCAAAAATGTTGGAGTGGAGGTGATATTGGCCACCAACAAGCACAAGCGGCTGCGTGGCAAAATCTAGGTAAGTGTGCAGGTTTATTATTAAAATGAAAATAGTAGAACTTTTTACAGAGGCCTTTAAGCATCGAAAAAAACCGAGTTGTATGACACTATCTAAACAGCTTGATGAACATGAGCATGCTGAAATTATGGCGTTTTCTGGTAAAAAATGGTTTGATATTGATGTTAAGCTATTGGAAGAAAATTTTGAAGTGATTAACTGGTTATCCCCCGAAGCGTTTTGCTATTTTTTGCCCGGAATTTGTTGTGCTGGGATTAAGGAAAACTCTTCTGAATTAATAATATATGACTCCATTATTAATATGCTAGATCGAAGTCCTGAGCCGACATATTGGGATAGCTTTTTTTTATCCCGATGGCCTTTGCTACATAAAGATGAATGTAAAGCGGTTCAAGAATGGGTGTTATGGTTATCCATTAATAATTCGTTCTACAGTGGTTCAGTGATTACAAGAGCATTAGAGACACTTGATTTAGTTAAGCAAGGGATTACGACATTTAGGTAATATGGTCATTACTGAGAATTTTTACATCATCAAGGACATGCACGCCATTACTGTAGCCGTCCACTTTGGCAGATCAACCGGGATCAACCGGGACAGGCACTCTCAGAAAAAATAACCCTTCAAAAAAATCAGAATTTTGCAAAAAATAATCAGCTATAAAAATCGTTCGGTAAAATGGCAGATCAACCGGGACAGGCACTCTCAGAAAAAATAACCCTTCAAAAAAATCAGAATTTTGCAAAAAATAATCAGCTATAAAAATCGTTCGGTAAAATAATAAAAACCTTAAAATTATGTATAAAAGCCAGAAAAACAAAAATTCAGTGTAAACGCAGCCTTGAACGGGTGTTGTGTTCAATAAAAGGACGGGGAATGGAATAGTTTGAGCTTTTTAAAGTTTAACCGGTATCTCTAAAA
>DRNA01000254.1 GCA_011322365.1 Aeromonadales bacterium
CACCCTGGGCGCTGATCTCTTCAATATAACCTGAGGAAAGGTTGGTAGTAATTTCCCCATCAAGTTGTGACATGTTGAAATCCCAGGGTGCATTTGGCCATCGAAACAGAAATGAAGCGGTTAACTTACTTTTTTTAACACCAGAGGACAGGTCCCAGAATTCATTTAATTTATCAAAATTATCCGAGTTGACATTACCCTGGATTCTGGTTTGATGATTTTGCCAGAGACCAGAGAATTTTATTTGAAATAATTTTTTGAAGTACCAGCGTCCTTTGATAGCAGTCCAGTTATTATCCGATTGATTTGTTGATTTAATTGAAGGTAGGGTTTCAAGATCAATTGAGCCTAACAACTGTTGATTATACTGGCAACTATCGCAATGAATTTTTAAGGCAGGAAAATCAGAAGCCTGCCATTTATTTACTAGTTGATCAGTTTTATTCAGTATCTTTTCATCAGATTTTTGTTCAGAAGAGGTGGCTATTGCAGTTTTGGGTGATGGTTCTTTATCAGTTTTGTTATCTTTTTGTTGTGTAATATGTAGCTTTTTAAAATTAATCTCAACTGGATTTTTAGTTTGAGCTGGAAAAATAATATTTCCTGTGGCTTTATCACCGATAAAATTGATGGCAAAGTCCTTGTTTTTTTCAATGTCGAACTGCATGGCACCCAGATCCAGTCCAAAAATAGAAAGGGTGCTGGCATTTAAGTTAATCTTGACTCTGGAATTGGTTTTAGAATCTGATAAATCTGTAGCAGAAACCACCTGATTAAATAAAGGCATCCAACTATCAATGTTTAATGTTTGTAATTGAATATTGGCGTTGAAAATGGATTTGTCATCAGTTAATGGTGTGATGCTGTTTTCAGTTGTGTTAATGACTAAATTACTTTTCCATAAGTACTCAGCAGGTTCAGTATTTATTCTTTTTGTTTTAGCTGGAGAGGGATCAAAAGCTAATGATTTAATCAGTAAAGGATTAGATTTGTATTTTTCAGCAGAAAAAGTAACAGAATGACCGAAAAAGCTTTCAATTAACGTATGGTCTTCCAGAATATTAATAGATAATTTAAATGGCGTTTTTTCAAGTGGTGCTTTGGATAATCCATCTGGAAAATGAATATCCATATTTTGTAAATTTGACTGGATGTCAATGACAATTTTCCGGGGGATATTTTTATGGGGAGAATCGATTCTAAGTTTGCCATTAATAGTGGCTTCCCCAGAAATATAATCGTTAAAACTAAGCCCGGAAAGTTGATTAATACCCGTCGTGGAAATTTTACTTTTAAATTCTCCAACAATGCTGTCAAATGGTGTGGTTTTGCTTTTGAGCGTCAGCTTAAAGGGTTGCAGCCATAACTGTCCCTGGAGTTTGCCACCGATTAACCCTCTTTCGGATAGTTTGATTTTACCGTTGAGCTTTTTAAAGGGAATATAAGGCGTTTTAATTGATACGTCACTATCGACAAATACAATATCACCATCAATCTGTGCTGGTTTATTACCCTTCAAAGGTATGTCCATGTATAAACTTGTGCTTAAATCAGCGCCGGAGTTTTTATTTGAAAATTTAAGGAAGTCAAGTTGTTCAGCGATGTTTTTAAGAGATGTCCTGGAGAGAAATTTTAAAGCATCGCTTCCATTAGTTTGGGCATGAATATCAAGTAGTAAATTATTATCAACTTTAGAAAGTTGGGGGATTCTGGCAGTAGTTTTTTCTATTTTTATTCCTTCGATATTACCATGAGTGGCAAAAATATCCATGCTATCAGCATGGAATCTTAACGAGGCAGTAAGTTCTTTTAATGGAGGCCAACTTTCAAGAAATTTAAAATCAACATTTTTAATTTTTGCCTGGACATCAAATATTCCATCACCATTTATATAGGGATAATTATCAAAACTTCCACGAACTATAGCATTTGCTTTTACCAGCTCTCCTGAGCGGATACTGTTGTCCAGATAGCGGACACCATTTTTAGACATTACACCTACAGGCAAAAAATGAGGCGTAAATTTCGCGTTGCCATTTTGCAATTGTGTTGATATTTCAAGGTATCCACCACCATCTTTAAAATATTCAATTTTTCCCAGGCTATAAATGTCAACATTTTTAC
>DRNA01000255.1 GCA_011322365.1 Aeromonadales bacterium
GCTCAATTTTACCTGCAACAATTGTCATATTTGTATATTACAAGGTGATAATACGCCTGCGGTAATCTTTTTACACATAACAGCTGCATTTATAGCCACCGACAAAAAATCAACTAGCATTAATGATCATTTCTAATTACTTTCAAACTAACCGAATTATATCTTAATATCAAGCGGTTATAACTGTAAATTCTTTTCATTCTATCCTGTAATTATAATCTGTAGCGATAATTTCAGGGTGGGGTGTTGCTATAATGATCATTTTCAGAAATCTCGTTAATACAGAAATACAGCTATAAATCAATAAGATATACCGTTCATTAAATTTATTCCCCTAATAATTACAGCCAGCGGTAGATGCAGTTTTTCTGGCTTTGGGTGGAGGGTTCTTAAGATCCTTCGACTCCGCTCAGGATGACAACGAGCGAGTTTCGAGTAAGAATGTACGTATTTTCATTAGATGACTAATTTTATTTTTATGTTTCGAAGCTTGAACAGAGGGGTGTGATCCCCCCTTTGAGCAAGCCGGATTTAAAAATGTACTCAGTGGTCAATCAGGCATGGACGCCTGATTGAGTGCGATCAGACAGGACAAGGTAAATGCCGTAGGCAGAGAGGGTGACCTGGGTTACGTCTGTAGAGCACGACCACTCGAAAGTGCATTTTTAAATCCGGGGACCCGTAGGGCTTGCGATCTCGGCCGATAATAGCTTATCTCCAGGGAAGGAGTGTATGCAATAATCATGTTGGGAACATGATTTGTCCTGCATGATCGGCATTCTCACCATCCATGGTGATCGGGCCGCAGGGGATTGTTAAGGGGAGGTTCGGTAACCTCCCCTTGACGGTTTTTGCTTTTGATTTTTTGGTTGGTTTTGTTTTCTGAATCAATGTTTGGTTGTGGGTTCTTAAGATCCTTCAACTACGTTCAGGATGACAACGGGCGAGTGGCGAAAAAAAATACATTTCTATAAATAAAAAGGCGCTCCCATTTCTATGCAACCATCTTTTCCAATGCTTTAAGCTCAACAATTCTAGCCACTTCCTGCCCCAACATAACTCTTGCCTGAAAACCGGGAAGGAGTTCTTCCGGCTCATCTGAGGCGTAATGTAAATCGGCTTCAGTGATATGGCTTAATCGAGGAATGCCATTGACCAGTACTGCAACAAATGGAAATTTTTTATTGCCAGAAACTGTGTTAAAAATGGCAATTCGTGCTGAGCGACTGAGCGCATCCACAGCTGGCATTTCTGCTTCCAGATTGACAACCGGTACATGCAGGCCACGCCAGTAGATGGTACCCAGATAAGCACCATCGGCATCGCCTTCGGGATCAACAAAACCTATCACTTCTGCTACCGCAGTATTAGGCACCAGTAGTGGTTCACCCCACATGGGGATCATTAAACTTGGGATATTATCAGGAGTTGCCATACTGTATTTCCTGTGTTGGGTTATTAAGTTCTGTGTCAGCTATTTTTTCTGCATGACTCTGGCGATGAAGATACGCCACCAGTTTTTGTGCCAGTTCTTCAGGAGTGCCACTGTAATCGGAATAACCTGCTTTCTGGATCTCATCGGGCATACCGCTATTGGCACAACTTTCACTTGTTTGTGTCCAAACTTGCTGGTTAGCTGCTTTCATTGATGCGGCACCTTTAACACCATCACCACCCATGCCGCTAAAGAAAATACAACCACTATTGGGCCAATGTGTTGCCACATCGGTTAACACGTCATCAATACAGGGCGAATAGGGTGCACTCCAGGGCAGATCCATTTGTAACAACAAACCTGTTGACACCATGGTAAGTTTTTGTTCAACGGGAGTGAGCAATATTTCTCCTGTCTTTAATTCGGTTGCAGACTCCGCTATTCTGACTTTTAAAGGCGAATAATCTTCAAGAATTTTTTGTAATACCGGAATGAAATTGTTATCAATATGTTGAACAAGAATAAATGCTACAGCCAGATTTTCCGGGATGGCCTGTAAAAAACGTTTCAGTGCGGCAGGCCCACCTAATGATGCCCCTAAAACCCAGATAGGGATTTTACGTGCAGATGTTGTTTGCTCTTCCGTTTGCGGTACTGCATTTCTATCTTTTTGTTCTAACGAATTATCCGCCGGCGTTTGTAGCAGTTTTGGTTCTGTTGTTTTTTCGGTAGAGTGTAGTGGTAGGGTGATAACCTCTTCCACTTTCTCACTGAGTTCTAATTTATGCTCAGCTGTTGGCTTCGCAACATCTTTTGTTGGCTGTGGTGTATTTTTTTGTGATTCAGTTATGGGTTGTTCGATAACAGAAGGGACTTCCAGAACCAGTTCACCCAGTCTGACGATAAGTTTTTTTACCCAGAATTGAGGATGCTTCTGTCGATTTAGTGCTGCCTGTTCATTAATAAAAACCGGCACCTGAGCATCGTTTAATAGAGTATCCAGTTGGTCGTTCCAGTCATCATCATTCAGATCGACCAGCCAGACATCGATACTGGTGGTGTTAATATGAGTATCATTTAATTGTGACAAAGAAATTTTATAACTTAATTCAACGCCATTGTCGTGAAGGCAGGTTATGAGATTTTCACTCATTGGTAGATCAGAAGAAATAATGCCTATATTTAAAACACTTTCAGATCCCATGATACATTTAATCCAATAGATCCTCGATCTTGTTTAACAGATCGATTTCGTTAAAGGGCTTACCCATAAACTGATCCACACCAATTTCTTTTGCTCGTTTCTGGTGTTTGTCACCCGTACGTGAGGTGATCATAATAATAGGAATATTTTTATAGTTTTCATCGTGGCGAATAATAGTGGCCAGTTCAAAACCGTCCATGCGTGGCATTTCTATATCCAGTAACATCACGTCAGGAATTTTATCTCCCAGTACGGAAACCGCATCCACACCATCTTTGGCTGTAATCACTTCAAAGTTGTTTCTTTCAAGTAAACGGGAGGTGACTTTTCGCACTGTAATGGAATCATCTACCACCATAACAACTGGTTTTTCTTCTTCCTGATGTTCCTCAATTACGTGGGGTTCGTAATCAGATTCGGCAGAAGGTGCATCGATTCGGCGCAATAATGCCGGGAGTTCCAGAATGAGTACCACACTTCCATCACCTAAGATGGTGGCACCGGACACACCGGAAATAGAAGACAGCTGTTGCCCGAGCGACTTCACCACAATTTCACGGGAACCCAGTAATTCATCAACCTGCAAGGCAACGGGCCGTTCGACGCCATGCAATAGTAACAATGGGACAGGTTGTGTCACACCGTCCAGCTTTGGTTTTTCAGCGGTATCTAATAATTTACCCAGGTATCTTAGCTGGAATGAATCACCGGCATAAAGAAATTCCGGATCATCCATTTGATAATATTCCATCAACTCATAAGGTGAAATTCGTACAATACCTTCAATATTAGTTAAAGGAATGGCAAACAGATCATCTGCATTTGATACCATTAATGCCTGGTTCACCGATACGGTAAATGGCAATCTGACTGTAAATGTGGAGCCTTTACCCGGAACAGAATTAATATCAATGTGACCACCCATTTGCTTGATATCACTGTTGACCACATCCATGCCCACACCACGACCGGAAATTTGTGTGACTTCTTCAGCGGTACTAAAACCGGCTTCCAGTATCATTAACTGTAACTCATGATCGGTTAAATCGGCATCGGGTGTAATTAACCCTCTTTCTACCGCTTTATTTCTCACTGCAGCCAGGTCAATACCACGACCATCATCAATCACTTCAACCACAACTTCAGAACCTTCACGGAACAGGCGAATTAAGATCCGCCCCTGCACTGGTTTTTTCGCTTTCTTTCTTTTTGATGCCGCTTCTATACCGTGGTCCATGGCGTTTCGTAGCATGTGTTCAATGGGTGGAATTAATCGTTCGAGAACGGTTCGATCCATTTCCCCTTCCGCCTGAATGGATAGCTGTACTTTTTTCTTTAACTCGTCACTGATCTGCCGAACCATTCGTCTTAACCTGGGTACAACCGAACTAAACGGAACCAGGCGCGTTTTCATTAAGCGATCCTGTAATTCAGAATCTACCCTCGATTGTTGCAGTAATAACACTTCCGCATCCGCAGCTAATGAATCCAGGGTTTCTTTCAAACTAATTAAATCCGTAGTACTTTCACCCAGTGACCGTGTCATTTCCTGCTGGCGGGTATATCTGTCCATTTCCAGCGGATCAAAATCTTCATCATCCTGACCACCTATCTGTTCCTGACGATATTGCACCTGTGCATCAGTTTCAATTTCAAGGTTTCTGATCTGAGTTTTCACCCGATCAACAGTAGAGGCAATTTCTTCAAGATTAAAACGGAAGTTTGTCACCTGTTGTTCCAGACGTGATCGATAAATGCTGGTCTCACCGGCAAGGTTGACCAGACCTTCCAGTGTTTCCGAACCTACTCGAATCATTTCCCGAACCTGGGGCAGTTTTCTTGCAGTTTCTTTTCGTTGTTTCTGAGCTGTTTTTGTGACTTTTTTGCTCTCTTTTAATGCTGTTTTTTGACCGCGCTGTTGCAGGTTGATCACATTTTCAGGGATCACTTTTTCAGCTTTTTGCTTAACTGGCTTTTCTAAAACAATGTCTTTTTCCGCAGGAATATCTTCACCACGAGCATAGGCTTTGAGTTGCGCAATTAATTTATTTGCCGTAACAATTCGAGCATTTTTAGTAATTTCATCCAGCATGGATTCCATGCGGTTACGGCCCACATTGGCTAATTCCAATAATGTGGTGTCGGCCTTACGTCGGCCCGTCACTACAGATTCAAACAGGGTTTCAAGTTCATGACTTAAATCAGCCAGATTATGCACGCCAGATAATCTCGCACCACCTTTTAAGGTATGTAATTGTCTGAGTAATAATTGTAAATGTTGCTGGTTACTCAGATCTTCTTCCCAGAGTTGCAGTGTATCTTCCTGCTCTTCAATAAGTTCTCTGGCCTCATCCAGATAAATATCCAGAATTTCCAGATCTTCCGGATCAAGATCGAGTGGTGTAACTTCTTCACCATCATCAATTGCAATTTGTTCTTCTGCTTGAGCTTTGTCTTCTTCCAGGGCCTCGTTAATGGCCTCTGTTTCAACGTCTTCTGTTTCTTCAGCTTCATTTACTGCAACAACTTGCTCTGTTTCTTCTACAGAAATTGCTTCATCTGTTTGAGTTTTCTGTTCTTCTTCAGTCTCATCAACAGCGCTGAGTTCAAGGGATTCCAACTCTTCAGCCAACGGCTTTTCTTCAACATCTGCTGCGCCAGTGTCGGGAGTAGTGGTGTCCGGTTCTTCTTCAATCACCAGTGCTTCGTCTGACTGCTCTGTTTCTGTTTCTGTTTCTGTTTCTGTCTGAGTAAATACGAATTCGTCCAGTGCGTTAAAGATATTTTCATCCACTTTAGGACGTTGGTTAGCCGCAATACGATCCAGATTATCGGTGACTAACAATATTCCTTTTTGCAATAATTCAAAAAACTCATCGTTGACTAAATTACTCGGCTCCAATGCTCGATTTAATAAGTCGATAATATGTGTTGCAGATAAAGAAATAGCTTCAAAATTCAGTTCGCCAGCTCGAGCAGAAATAGTTGTTAAGGCGATAATAACCGGGTGCGCTGCTTCTTTATTTTCCGGAGCAAATTTCCAGTTATCAACCACTGCAATAATATCATCAATAAAGTCCTGCGCATCGCCAAGGAAATTAATAATGGCGTCGCCTTCGCTACTTTCCTCTTCAACTTCAATTAACGGGATCAGAGCTTCAAGGCCTTCCGAACGTGTCAACAGATTAATGTAGGTTTCATCAGAATGATTATTTTCCAGAGCTTCAACTTCGGAAATATTTTCTTTAAGGTAATTCGAAATATTTTTCAGTAGATCCAGAGCATCTTCGGATACAGCAATAATTCGACCGTTTAGCTGCCTGAAATGTTTTTCAACGGGAGCAACCAGATTAGCTACTTTACCAGCACCTGCCATATTGGCGCTGCCCTTAATAGTATGTAAAGCTCTTACCACATCATCGGATGCCAGGGTTTCAGACTGTAAAGCCGCTTCCTGGATAAACATATCAATGGCTTCCAGATGTGTCCGTGTTTCTGTTTCAAAAATTTCCGCGAGTACCGGATCCAGTGAAATAGGTTCACTGGATATTTCTTCAACCTCATTTTCTTCAGCAACCTGTTGTAATTGTTCTTCTACAACTTTTTCTATATCTTCTGCTGTTTCTAAGCTTAAATCCGACTCTATAGTTTCTTCAGTCTGAGAAGCAAGAGCCTCCAGAGCTTTAGCGGCTTCTGCTTCAAGGTCAAGGGGTTCTTCTACAGCTTCAGTTTCTGGCTCAACCTCCTCTAAGGGGGTTTCCTCCATCGATTCAGCTTGAGCTTCCGTTGCAAATTCTATCGGCTCAGCGCTACTGATTTCTTCTATCTCTAATTCATCGGATAAAGAAATTTCATCGGTGCTAAATTCTATTGGTGCTTCTATCTCAGACAAAGAATCATCTGCTACGTCAACAGTCTCTTCAGTTGTTTCAACGCTTGAAGTAAAATCAACAGCCTCTGTTTCCAGCTCTTTTTCTGCTTCACTTTCAGTCTTCTGTTCCAGATCAAGATCTTCATCACTTGCCGCTACAGTTGCTATCTCTTCACTAATATCGGCTTCATTTTCTTCAACAGTCTCCAGATCAGCTGTAATTTCTTCGATGGGAATTTGTTCCGATGCAGAAACTGGTTTTGGTAATTCAATATCCGCTACGGGTGTAATGCTTTGTGTGGCCAGATTTTCGCATTGTTCAGCTAGTTGTTCTGCCCTACTGGACTCCTGTGTACCCGTTTTAAATTTGTTAATCAGTTCTGGAATAAGTTTAATAACTTCTGCGATGGCCGTATAAATTTCTTCGTTAACACTAACCGTTGAATTAATGATTTTATTCAGTAAATTTTCAACTTTCCACGCCAGCTCACCGATGGTAGTTGCACCAACCAGACGACCACTTCCTTTCAGAGTATGGAATGAGCGTCGAGTGATAGTTAATGCATTAGTGTCTTCAGGATTAACTCGCCACCTGGGGAATGTTTGCTCTAATGACTGTAATTCATCTTCGGCTTCTTCAATAAATATCTCAATAATTTCATCGTCGATAAGCTCATGATCAGTTTCAGTTTCAGTTAATTCTTCTGCTGAAGTGACCGTTTCTTTTTCTTCCTCTGCCTCAACCTCAACGCCCGTCTCAATTACAGTTTCTGCCTGGACTTCATCTTTTACAAATTGTTCCAGTAACCTGAGACTGTTTTTTGAAGCATCCAGCACGGAATCCATGGATTGAATGCCGGCTTCATCAAAGCCTTCCAGATAATACTCGGCACTGGTTAATACATCGGCTAACGCGTCAAACTCTCTTTGCCCTGGTAGCTGGTTTGTGCCTAACATTTTATCTTCAACAAATTGCCGGCAGGTTCTGAGCATGCTTTGTAGTTGTGGCATCATTAATATATTGAAGCCACCTTCAGTATCATTTAACCAGATGGGAACTTCTGAAATGGCATCCTGATCACCGCCACTGGCCATAAAATCAACAATGGCATCCTGTGCCCTTTGCAAATTAACTCTGGCCTCTCTGACAAATTGATATTGTGCCTGTAGATATTCACTTTCCTGTGCATTTGCTTCTGCTTCTTCGGCACTATGGCTCAGCTGTGCACTTCGCAGATCAGAGAGACTGGCTTCAATTAACAGTAACGCACCAGCAATATCCATAATGGTGCCATCATCAACTTTGACATCATCATCGATATTTTTTTGCAGGATTTCCATCTGTTGCAAAAGATTGGAACGCATGCCAGATAAGCCTAACAGATTTAAGGTATCTGCAACCTGTTTTAGCTGGGGTATAAAAGCAGCCACATCCTTGTTGGTTGCTTCCTTGTTTCTCACATAAAGATCAATAGAATCTTTTACATTTTCAATATTTTCTTTAAGTACTTCAGCCGCTGTCTCCATGGCTTCATCGCCAGCACCGGCAAAGGCTGTTTCACTGGTACCAATAACTTCCGCATCCATAGCAAAAGCCTGGCGAATTTGTGAAATACGGGTACTTTCAGCTTTACTGTTTGAAATTCTATCGACCAGATTATGCAATAAGGTATCGCTGACTTCATCATCCAGCGCGTCCTGACCCACCTCAGCCAGTCTTTTTATCTGCCGATCAATCTGTCCCAGTAAAACCTGAGCTGATTTATCTTTATAATGTTCATCTACATTTAAGGTGGCAACAAAACCATCCGCAATCCACCACAAATGGCTCACCGAATGGCCATAGCAGATCACATCC
This sequence comes from Aeromonadales bacterium, assembly GCA_011322365.1. GTDB lineage: Bacteria > Pseudomonadota > Gammaproteobacteria > Enterobacterales > DRNA01. The sequence goes on from DRNA01000255.1 coordinate 8,369, forward strand.
AGCCGTTCCAGAACTTTATGAATGCGTTGCAAACTCTGTTGAATATTGTCCTGTTTAATTATACCCAACAGGCCGCGCTGAAAATGATGTCGAAGTTTTTTGGTCAGCGCAACAAATTCATTATCAGTTTGTGGAGCCTGAAAAGAGATGGCTGGTTTGGGTGGTGTTATTTCACCAGGTTGAGGTAAAAAGTCTTCGCCGGATAATTCTTCCAGTCCCTGTGCTTTTCTAACTTCATTTATAACGGGTAGTAATAAAAATAGCTGGTCCTGTTGTCCACTTTGAATTTTCTGTAAATATAAAGTCAGTTGCAAAATCCCGGACATATAAATTTCAAGGATCTGCTCATTAGCTTCGAGCTTTTTCTCTTGCAAGGCTATGCCCAGATTTTCCAGTTCTGCTGCCAGGGCAACCGCGCCCATAAAATCCAGAATTTCCAGTGTACCTTTTACCTGATGCAGGCCACTGATACAGATGGATAACTGTGATTCATCAGCATCCTGTTCAAAATAGGATTCCAGAGCAAGACGGGCCTTCTCAAGAGTTTTTGTAACCTCCTGTTGTACCCAGCTTAATGCGACTCTGTCATTATTTCTGGCCATAATTTCTCCGCAAGATGTCGCTTTGCCCCGAATTTTTTATGAAGGCCAGACATTGAGAATGAGGGTATCGACTCATTTCAGCATGCTGCCAATTTGTTGCTTCACCGGGTGCCAACACCAATAAACCATCACGATTTAATCGGTCTACCAGCTGATCTAAAATCAGTTTTTTACGTTCTGGTTTAAAATAAATTAATACATTCTGACAATAAATAACGTCAAATGTCTGAAATGGAATCGTATCCATTTCACCAAGATTTTCCTGTACAAAACAGACTCTTTCCTTAATCCGGTCTGATATTTGAAAATTGTCATTCTCACTTGAAATAAGATATTTATTTTTCAAACTGTCAGGAATATGCCTCACTTTTGAGGCTGAATATTTTCCTTCTCTGGCATCGGTCAGTGATGGAAAACTGATGTCTGTTCCCCGCACCCCAAAATATAATGTTTCGTTCTTATCCAGGTTCTCGGTTAAATCTTCAAGCAACATAGCCAGGCTATACACTTCTTCACCTGTAGCACAACCAACACTCCAATACTGCATCACACAGGAACTTCTTCGCTTTGAAAGAATATCTCGAGTGACTTCACTTCTGGCATCATTAGCTCTGGAGCAAAGTTGCTCAATGTGTTTTTTAGTAAACTCCCCCACCAGATCCATGGCATTATTATCTCGGAAAAACCGTGTTTCATGGACTGTGAGCAAATCAATTAGCGTCGCCCATTCTGCCCTGTCCATCATGTATCCCAGCAAACGTTCGTAATAACTGCGATAACTGTCTAAACCCTTTGCCCTGACTCGACTCGAAATTTGTGTTAATAAAAAAGATTTACGATGAGCCGGGATCCATAATCCGGTTTTTTCTTCAATAAGCCGCTGCCAGAGGATGAAATCAGCCTCTGACATTGGGGTTTGAGAATCCGAAAACCTTGAGGCTAGCGCCATCACCATTTGTCGTCCTTAACTCTTAGTATTCGCCAGTTTCGAGAAATTCGTCTTCCTCAAATTCATCATCTTCCATAACGGAGATTTCATCATCTTCTTCAGCATTTGGAAGTTTAAAGCCTTTAACGTTCTCGGACAGGTCATCGGCCAGTTCCGCCATGGTTCCAATAGAAACTGCTGTTGCCTGGGTTCCGGCCAGTGTCTGGTTAGTAATTTCCTGAATCACGTTCATGGTATTGGATACATGACCCGCTGAAGCGGCCTGTTGTCTCGCTGCGTTGGAAATGTTCTGAATCAAATCGGCCAAATCACGAGATACATTTTCAATTTCTTCAAGTGCCACACCGGCATCCTGCGCCAGTTGTGCTCCTCGAACCACTTCCGAGGTACTGGCTTCCATTGAAATTACCGCTTCGTTAGTATCGGTCTGAATGGTTTTTACCAGCGCTTCAATCTGCTTGGTTGCATTACCTGAACGTTCCGCCAGTCGCTGGACTTCATCCGCAACCACTGCGAAACCACGTCCGGCTTCCCCGGCCATGGAGGCCTGAATGGCCGCGTTCAATGCCAGAATGTTTGTCTGGTCTGCAATATCGTTAATCAGGGCAACGATATCACCAATTTCCTGGGAGCTTTCACCCAGTCGTTTAATTCGTTTAGATGTTTCCTGGATCTGCTCTCGAATCGTATCCATGCCTTTAATGGTGTTGCGTACTACTGCAGCACCTTTGTTGGCCATTTCAACCGATTTTTCTGCCACCTGGGTAGATTCTGAAGCGTTCGCAGAAACCTGTTCAATGGATACCGCCATTTCGTTAATCGCGGCACTGGCTCCGGTAATTTCCTGCGCCTGGTTTTTGGATGCCTGTGCAAGCTCCGTTGCCGTATTTTGTGTCTCTTCAGCTGAAGAACTTACCCTCACCACCGCCTTCTTAATGGCGGATACTAATGATCTCAGCTGGTCAATAGTAAAGTTCATCGCATCGGCAATCGCACCGGTGAAATCTTCTGTTACCGTCACATTCACGGTTAAATCACCATCTGCCAGACCTTCCATTTCATCCAGTAATCGGATAATCGCCTGCTGATTTCGTTCATTCTGTTTCTGTTCACGGCTTCTGGAAGATTCCGTCAAACTGCTTCGTCTGCGTTCAGCACTGCGTTGTTGTAGGTACATGAAAAAGAGTAAAATAGCCACTATGGCGAGTAATCCACCAGAAACCAGTATGTTTCCAAATAATCTTTGCTCTGGATAAGCGGTAAATTTCTGTTCTAATTCCTGAGAAACTGCCAATAAAGCATCTGAATTACTGAATATGATGTTGTTGGCGTCATGTACTTTAAATAGCGTTTCGTTAGAACTGATAATATAACTGACATTATCTTTCACACCCGCATAGAGCGTGGCAATTTCCTGTAGTGCTTCACGTGCATCACGGGTTTTTACTTTATTGATGCCCATCATGGCATCACCATCAAGCATTCCCTTGAGCACCTGACCAAATATGTCCACATCGTGACCAAAACTTTCTGCGGCCTGTTTGGCCTCTTTTCCACCCACCAGAACCTGTTGCAAACTCCCCAATATTCTTTCTGCATACCAGGATTGACGTGTTGCCAGCCAGACCAGATTTTGGGAGGCCTTTTTTTCAATCAGAATATCAACCACTTTGGAATATTCATCCTGCAATTGAGGGACGGTCCGGGAGAGTTCATCAGCCACTTTATGCAAATCAAGAACGGTTTGCTTGGAATTTAAAATGGTATCCGTTGCCGAAGCTACCTTTTTCCACACCGCTGCGGTCTTTTTAATTTGAGGCTGTACAGCTTCAGGCGCAGGGGGCAACCCTATCGCAGGGCTACCATTTGCCAGTCGGTTAAATTTATTTTCAAAATTAGTTCGACTGTCTTTGAGACCTTTAAAAGCCTTAGCGTTACCATTTGAAGCTTCGGCTGCAAAGGATGTCAGCTGTTGAGAGAGTACTCTCAGTTCACCTGAATCTCTTACACGGAGATCATCAAACTTGCCCTGGTAAATACCCCAGCCAAAATTACCCGCCATTAAAACAAACGCAAAAACCAACAGCACCGTGGTAAACGAGCCAGATTTTACATTTTGTTCATCTGTAGATTTGCTTTTTGTTGCACTCATACCTGAATTTCCTAATTCAATGTTATTTCAAAAACTATTTTGCCTGGCCTTAACACACTACAACGCAACCTGTAAGAATGCGCTATCTTCTGCTAAAGCAAACAGACTAAAAACAGTCCAGACCTGATCTTCACGGTTAAAGCCATCATTTACATAGGGCTTTACCGCTTCATCAACTTCAGGAACATCCTCAAGTCGATCAATATCTTCAAAATGTTGTAAACCAATAACATCATCTACGACGATACTACTGAGAAAATCTCCATTTTGAATCACCAACAATCGCTGCTTACGACTACGATTGGGCTTTTTATACAATAACCCCTGCAAATCCATCACAGGCAATAAGGTTCCCCGTACATTTGCCACTCCACGTACCCATTTTTTTGCTCCGGGAATACGTGTCAGACCGGGGACATCCATAATTTCAGCAACCTCACTCAAAGGTGCTACATACTTCTTTCCATTAAGTTTAAAAGCGACTCCCGACCAACTGGTTACCACTTCTTCAATTTTCGGTAACTCAAACGCATGTTCTCGACATGCAGCATCAAGCTCACATAAAATTTCGTAGGGCTGTGGACGTGTATCACTCATCTTATTTATCTTTACTCTGTTTTATCATCATGCGACCGATAGCTATTTATGCTGAGGTCAAAAGTCCAGTAAACCTCTTACTGTAGTTAATAATTTATTTTCCTGTACCGGTTTGGTTAAAAAATCTTTAGCTCCCTGACGCATACCCCAGATCCGATCAGTTTCCTGATCTTTTGTGGTAATTATCACCACCGGAATATGGGCTGTTTTCGCATCTTTCGATAGCTGCCTGGTAGCCTGAAAACCATTCATACCAGGCATGACAACATCCATCAAAATCACGTCCGGTCGGGTTTTTTTAGCTACGGACACACCTGATTCACCATTTTCAGCAGTAATAACCTCGTAACCATTTTTTTCCATGATATTGGTTAATAGCTGCATTTCTGTTGGAGAATCATCAATAATTAGTACTTTTGCCATGAACTGCTCTCCTAAGACCTATATGTCAAGATTTGCAAATTTAAATAGATCCGGGTATTTCTTTTTTTCACATTACGCTCTCTAAATTCCGGGTTATGCATTTTCAAGTTGTGAACTGATTGCGCCAAGCAATTCATCCCGACTGAAGGGTTTGGTCAAATACTGGTCAGAACCTACAATACGACCCTTTGCACGATCAAATAGTCCATCTTTACTCGATAACATAATCACCGGTGTTTTATTGAAGTCTTTATTACGTTTAATCAGGGCGCAGGTTTGATAACCATCGAGCCTCGGCATCATAATATCCACAAAAATAATGTCCGGCTTCTGATCGGCTATTTTTCCCAGGGCATCAAATCCATCTGTCGCTGTGACCACATCGCAACCGACTTTTTTCAACAACGTCTCTGCTGTACGTCGGATCGTTTTACTATCATCTACGATCATTGCTTTTAAACCATCAAACATCTTATCCATATCGCTTTCCAAATGGTGTTTCAGACTGAAACATTGCGCAAAACTGCTGGACATAAACCCATAAGCGGGTAACGATGTCCTTTGTAGCTAATCAAACATAGTTAGTAACCATTAAAACATCAAATTCTAATCAGTCTTTTCGGTTAAAAAACCAATAAAGTTGCCCTTAGAAAGAATTAATGTGTTACGTTTTTATATATAATAGTTTGGTTTAGCGCCGAAAGCTAAAGTAATTTGCTAAAAGATGATGTATATCCCATATTTTTTCAGCAAAATAGCAAAGATTAATTGTGGAGTTAGAAATGAGCCTTAAAATTGCTTTTATCATGGATCCCATTACATCCGTTAATCCGGTAAAAGATAGCACCATCGCTATGGTGGAAGCTGCCCAGAATCGGCACTGGCAAAGTTATTATGTGCCCATGCAGGGTTTATATTATGCCGA
>DRNA01000256.1 GCA_011322365.1 Aeromonadales bacterium
ACGATGAAGCCACAACAAACCAGCTAAAACGAAATGCCAGAACCTCTGGTGCAGATCCAGATAATATAAAACCGGTGTATAACTGGGTGTATCGGCCTGAAATGGCGTTTTCCCTGTTTGATTTAGAAAACCAGCAATTGCAGTTAACAGATAATCAGGGCGCAGGTCAGTTAATCGATTTACGTACAGGGGGTAAAAATGTATTAAGTTTACTGCTAGATAATGATCTGAGTTATGCCGAACTACTCTATGATTTAACGGGCCCTGTGTTTGAAGAGCTGGCCCGTTTTAGTGTCGATCGAGAACTAATCTTTTCTATTGGTGGAGAGGAAGCCCTTGCCACGGTTGCCCCCGGAGGGACGGTGCGATTTGATAACCCTGCACATATTAATCTGCTGGATGGAGAAGAGCTTTTAACCATACGACTCTATCAAAGCAATGATATGGCTAATGTGCTGTGGGAGTATGCTCTGTCAGATAGTCGGATTATTCTACACAGTATTGCCCAGGGCAGCCCCGAGAATGGAAAAAGAGCGGTTGAAAGCCAGGTAACGGATGAATACTTTTTTTCTGCATTAGGCAATAAGAAGGTATTTGTTAATGTGGCTGGTTATGGTGCAAAAGACAAGGTTAAGCTTCTGAGTGTAGAGGATGATGCCTTTACTACGCGGCCCGCCATCGATCAGGAAGTGGTATTTAATTCCGGGTATGCTAAATTTGTATTTAATGGGGGTGATGGTGTTGTGCCTGATCCAGTATCACCAGATAAAAGAGTTGAGGTTTCTTTTTTAATTACGCCCGATTCACAGGATAAGGCAAAACCATCGCCCTTTACACTCACTACCTCGGTGATTATTAAAAATAACAGCAATACGCCGCTGAAAGAACTGCTAGAGGGTGTCTCCGTGTGGACGAAAACGGCGATACCCACGGGTTTAGCTACGGCTGAAAAAGAAAAGTATATTGGCAAAACAGAAGGGGCAACAACAGACAAACAGTATGTAGATTATGCGCAGTACATGATGAATATGATTACGATTCCGCTGATTAAGGATATAAAAGAAACGAATATAAAGTACAGTATTTTACCTAATGGCATCTATGGCGTAGAGTCAGAAAACTTACTCAAAGCCCTGATGGCTGATAATCTTGTCGCCAGTCCTCCAGCAGTGCCCGGTTTTGCAGGTGAAGAGCTGGCAGTAAGACAGTTGATTAGTCATTTTGATAATGAGAGCAAAGGGGTAGTATTACCCAAAACAGAAGGATATAGAACTTTACGTAAATTATTACAGGATTATCAGGATGATAACTTCAGTCAGACCTTTAGTGCACTGGATACATTAGAAAAAGTGATCGATGCAGAGTTAGACCCGATCAATGTTCCGACATTATCGTATAATGATTATCGTTATCGTATTATCACACCGGAGGCCATGAGGGGTTTAAACCTCAATGCAGAAGAAGGTCGTACCATTGCATTTGATAATGCGTTTATAGATAAAGACCTGGGTATTTATGAACTGTACCAGAGTTATGACTGGGATGGTGATGGTGTGAGTAATCTGGCAGAAGTGGAGAATGCAGCATTGGGACTGGAGCCGCTAAACAAGGAAGAACAGGATATTAATGCACAGATGGCTAAAACAGCGTATTCGCGGGGGAATGTTGGTGTGCAGGCTGCCAATACTGCGGCAACGCCACTGGAGCCTAAAAACAGCAGCCTGGGTCTGGGTGAAATATCATCATTATCCGGTGAGGCTGTACCAGGATTAAGGTTGCCTACATTTAGCCCAGGTATGTATGATTTTCCAGCGGGTAATGTGATTAACGTTGATACCTATACAACACTCAGAATATTAAATACACTGGAAGCGATTGGGCGTGAATGGGCGAAACAGCAACCTGATACCTATCCGTTGGAACTGCAACCGGATTTCCATAATAAAACAAACAGCGGGGATCATTCGGGTAATTTGCGTATAGGTATTAATGATATATCACCCAAAGGAGGGGGCGTGAATGGTAGTAATGCAGCCCAGATGAATGCCTTTGGTTTAAGGTCGGGTAGAACGATACCGAATACGCTACTAGGGCATGGTTCGCACCAGAATGGTCTGGATATGGATTTAAGGTATATAGGGTTTAAGGTGAATGGGGAGGATGTGGAGCGGAGTGTTAATGTTGGGAATCGTAGTATTTATGATAATGTCAGGACAATTGAATTATTAAAAAATATTAAAAAAATAGCGATTGGAAATCAAGTTAACATTAAAAATATATTTGTTGGAAGAGCTACTATACAAAGTAATTTTGCGAGTTTGCAAGCAGAGTTTGGTCGTTCTGTTGTTAGCAGGCAAGGCGGTCATAATGACCACATTCATCTGCGCTTCACTAATGATAAATTATCTCGGACAGCTAAATCACCCTCAGGTAATTTAGTGCTTTCTTACACGCCACCACCAGCTAATGCGACACCTGCTCAGATTAGTTCGGCAATAGCCTCATCAACCCATACTATTCCTCTGGTATTAAAGGATAAAGTGGGTAATGCCCTGTTACCCTGGACACGGATAACCTTTAGCCCTAATAATAATGCGGTTATGCAGGTAAGATCAGATCACCCGACACAGCCAGGAAAATTATGGGTTAATTATAATAATTCAGTAGGCGCAGAAGGTCAGATGATATTGAAAGTTCGGTGTATATCAAAAAATACAAGCCCTGATCCACTGCGGTTAAAAGATAAACAGACAGGTGAAGTTTTGCTGGAAATGGTGATTGCATGCCAGTGATTAATGAATTAAATAAGGTTCTTTAATATGAAATTTAAAAAAACGATATTAGCTATTTTTATAATACAGTTTATAACAGGTGTTCTATGTTCGTCGGTGTTTGCGGTTTATCCTGGTACATTTTATTTCAATAATGAAACAGCTTATATAATAGAAAGATCAAAACAAGAAAAGAAATTTTTATTATATATAGACTTTAAAAATAAAATAAAAAAAACTATAAAAATAGATCTTATGATTGAGCCGCCAAGTATAAATAGGAGAAGAAAGTTATTGGCATTTATTAATATGACGTCTATTGTTTTTTATGATATTGAAAAAGAAAAAGAAATTTTTATAGTTTCAATAAAATCAGGTGAAAAAATAACATGGGATGATTCTGGAGAAAAAATATCATACTATGATGCACTAAAAAAAGTTATCATGGAAGTTGATGTTAATAACAGAGAAATAATAAAAATACCCTTTAGTGGAATAATGTTTCAGACAAAATGGGATGAAAAAATGAATAGTTTTTTATATCAACTTATGGATAAATATCCAAATGATGATATGAGTAATCTTGATGCAAAAATAATGAGAAGTGTCGATGGAAAACTGGAAGAATACAAAGGCGTAAAAACATTAACAATGTCTCCAGATGGTAAGTATTACTTTGAAGGAAAAGAATACCTTGAAATGGGGAATGTAGTATATTTTTATAAAACAGATGGAAATAAGTTGATCGCTGAATTTGAGTCTTCAACGTCATTGGATAATGTTAATGAAATGTGGGGCGTTGATACAGTTAGATTTTTATCTCAGGGAGGTGTGTTTGACTTTAAGTCTGGAAAATTTATATCAAATACAGATTTTTTTTGGCGAAGTAATGATTTTATTCCATTGCAAGGAGATGAATTAATAAATACAAACCCTCGAAGAGATGTGGCAGCAGACTGGAATAACTATGTCTTAATGTGGAATAAAGATACAAAAATATTTGAAGTTGAAGATATTAATACAGGGAAGATTATAAAAATCTATAAGAAATTCTGGTGAAATAATATGGTAGGGTATTTATAAATCGGTGTAACTACTTTATTGTTGATGCCATAAATAAGCATGATCGATAGACTATTCGTAGTAAGGTTGCTACTGTTTAATGGCTTGAGTACATTGCAGAATGTATTTTCTCTACCTGTTGCCAGGAGACTTGCTCAATATGATGGTCATATACATCTTGTATTTTGCTTTAAGGTCATAGCATGAAAATTAAAAAAGTGATATTAACTGTTCTTTTAATGCAGTTTATAACAGGTATTCTAT
>DRNA01000257.1 GCA_011322365.1 Aeromonadales bacterium
AGAAGAACCCGAACTCTGTAGAGATGACCTGTTATATCTTCAATATACTGGAGGAACTACCGGGTTATCCAAGGGGGCGATGTTGAGTCATGGTAACTTGATCGCTAATATCAAACAGTATGAAGAATTGGCCAAAAATGATATCAACTATGGCAATGACATCATATTAACGGCTATACCCATGTATCATATTTTTGCATTGTCGATGAATACGCTGGCTTATTTTACCTTTGGGGCGAGTAATGTGCTGGTGACTAATCCCAGAGATATGAAAAGCTTTGTGGAAACATGGTCTCACTATGATATATCCATGTTTACCGGTGTGAATACACTTTTCAATGGACTGTTACATACTCCTGGTTTTGCCGAAATTGACTTTAGTACTTTAAAAATGACCATTGGTGGCGGTGCACCGGTACAGTCTGCGGTATCGGATAAGTGGAAAGAAGTTACCGGAAAGGCGCTAATGGAAGGCTACGGATTATCTGAAACTTCTCCCGTATTAACATTGAATTTAAATTATGTTGAGCCATCAATCTCAGGTATTGGTATTCCTGTTCCTTCCACTGAAATCAGTTTACGTGATGATGAAGGTAAAGAAGTCGCCCCAGGTGATGCGGGAGAGTTATGCGCTAAGGGTCCACAGGTAATGGCTGGCTACTGGAATAATGACGAAGCTACAAAGGATGCAATGACAACGGATGGTTTTTTTAAAACCGGCGATATAGCCGTGTTGGATGAACAGGGTCATTTTCATATCGTGGATCGTAAAAAAGATATGATCCTGGTATCGGGTTTTAATGTTTATCCCAATGAAATTGAAGCCGAAGCGGCTGGAATGGATGATGTTATGGAATGTGCCTGTGTGGGTGTCCCGGATGAGAAAACTGGCGAAGCCGTGAAATTATTTGTGGTAAAGACTAATCCATCTTTAACCGAACAGGACATTCAAAACTACTGTCGCAGCCGACTGGCAGCTTACAAAATCCCTAAACAGGTAATATTTATTGAAGAATTACCCAAGTCAACGGTTGGAAAAATTTTAAGAAGGGAATTAAGATGAGAAATTTCAGTGTAGTTTTCAGTCTGTTATTTTTAATGACTACTTTTAGCCTGGCAGGTGAATTGTCGCCTGAGCAAATTCAACTGAAATCTCAAATAGAAAAAAACTTACCCTATGCACGCACTTTATTAGAAAAGGTAGTGAACATTAACAGTGGTACTATGAATTTTACTGGTGTACGCAAGGTTGGAAAAATTTTTTCAGCTGAATTTAGAAAGCTGGGTTTTAAAACAAAATGGCTTTCCGGAGATTCATTTAATCGTGCCGGGCATCTTTTTGCTGAGAATGGTCATACGGGCCCTAAAATTTTATTTATTGGCCACCTGGACACTGTTTTTGCAAAGGATAGTCCAAATCAGAAATATATTACAGTGGATGAACGCTTTATCAAAGGTCCCGGTATAACCGATATGAAAGGTGGTGATGTCATCATTGTTACCTTATTGAAGGTGTTAAAACAGCAGGGACTATTAAAGCATTTTCAAATCAGAGTAATATTAATGGGTGATGAAGAGAAGAGAGGATTGCCGTTAGAGATTGCCACTAAAGCGTTAATCGAAGGTGGGAAATGGGCAGATGTCGCTTTGGGTTTTGAGGACGGTGACGGTAATCCTGCCACAGCCGTGATTTCGCGTCGGGGTTCGGTTAACTGGCACTTAAATGTTAAAGGAGTCGCTGCACATTCTTCTCAGATTTTTCAAGCTGAAATAGGTGATGGCGCAATTTTTGAAACTGCACGAATTTTGAACGCCTTTAGAGAACGACTGCAATCTGAAAAGAACCTGACTTTTAATCCCGGGCTTATAGTCGGTGGCACACAGGCAACATTAAATAGTGCACAGGCTACTGCGAGGGCTTCTGGAAAAAATAATGTAATTGCTCAAACCACTCAAGTTGTGGGTGACATTCGTGCCATTTCACCTGAACAGTTATCTAAAGCTAAAACCGTGATGCAGAACATAGTGAGCCAACATCTACCTCAAACATCAGCCATATTAACGTTTAATGCTGGCTATCCTCCCATGGCAGTAACAGCAGGAAACAAAAAGTTGCTGCAGATGTACTCAGAAGTGAGTGAGGAATTAGGCCTGGGCAAGGTAAAGGCGGTCAATCCCAGAAATGCCGGGGCTGCGGATATTTCATTTGTTGCAGCAGATGTTTGCATGGCACTTGATGGTTTGGGGTTAATGGGCAGTGGCGGTCATACGGTCAGGGAGGTCGCCGATATGGCTACATTGAAGACACAACTTCAGCGGGTAACTCTGTTACTATTTAGATTGAAAAACTTACCGGATCATTGCGTTAGCAGATAATAATAACTTCAGGTTTTTAAAGTCGAGACAAAATTAAAATTTATAAAACTTATGATCCTGCATATTTTAGCATTTCCAGCTATCACGGCTGTATTCTGTTCAGGTAATTTTTTTATCACAGAATTAATTAAACAACTTTCACTGACAATTTACATTTAGAAAATTCAGAGAGTTAACCAATAAGAAAATGAACCCAGATACTGGCTGCATACCCCAGTAATATTGCCCAGCTCCATTTTAAATGGGCGGCAAAAGAATAGAATCTGGATTGCCCCATTAATGCGACACCTGCGGCAGAGCCGATAGATAGCACACTACCACCAACCCCCGCTGTTAACGTAATCAATAACCATTGAAATTGATTCATTTGAGGATCCATTGTCAACACCGCAAACATCACCGGAATATTATCAATAATGGAAGAGGCCAGACCGACGGCAATGTTAGCTTTTGTTGCGCCGAACTGTTGGTAGAGTTCAGCGGAGGCAATATTAAGATAGCCCAGAAAGGCCAGACCACCCACACTGAAAATAACGCCGTAAAAGAAAAATAATGTATCCCATTCTGCTTTGGCTACTTTGTTAAAAATATTAAATTTGTTGAACTGATATCGGTTGGCATTTATTTTCATAAAATAGGAATAGAAAAATAAAATGGACAATCCTGCCAGCATGCCTAAGAAAGGTGGCAGGTCCAGCAGTCTTTCACCTAAAACAGCTAATGTTATCGTCATAAAAAATAACAGGCAGATAGTAATAGCCCCCGGTTTTAAAGTCGCACAAACTTCTACCGGTTCTGGAGTACTTTTGGGTATGGCAAAGTTCATAATGAAAGCTGGAATAAAAAAGTTGACAAAAGCGGGAAGAAATAATGTTAGAAAATGAAAAAATTCGGCTTTACCTGACTGCCACACCATCAGGGTGGTGATATCACCAAACGGGCTAAAAGCTCCTCCGGCATTAGCAGCAACCACAACATTGATAAAACTGAGCACAATAAATTTTTTGTTTTCCGCACCAATGGCGAGAAGAACAGAACCCATCAACAATGCTGTTGTGAGGTTGTCTGCTACAGGTGAAATAAAGAAGGCCAGAAAACCGGTAATCCAGAAAATCTTTCTTAATGAAAATCCTCTGCCGATAAGCCAGCAACGAAGAGTTTCAAAGACATTGCGTTCGACCATAACGTTAATATAGGTCATGGCAACCAATAAAAATAGAAATAAAGAGGCATATTCAATCAGATTATGATTGAGAGCATCTTCGAGAATTTTTTTATCCAGACTATGGTTTTTTGCAACAATAGCAACCATTACCCAGATAATAGCTGCAGCTAGCATCACTGGCTTTGATTTAGATAAATAGGTAAATTCTTCAGTTACTACGGCTATGTAAGCCAGGATAAAGGTCACCAGAGCGGTGATGGCAAAAGGTGAATGGATAAAACTGGGAATATCTGAAGATGCCTCGGCGAAAGCGTTGCCTGGAAATAAATAAAAGCCAACCATAAGCAGAATAAAAACAATGGATTTACGCATAACCGAGTCTCATTTTCCTAGTTATAATGGCTCTATTTCTACTCCGCTATAAAAAAATTTGCAAGAGAATATTTATAAATCTTCAGTTGCATTGATCTGGGTTGATAATTATCATGATAACCGAGTAAAAATTAAGGTATTTAAGATGAAACTTATAATGGTGCATGGCTGGAGTGTGACTCATACTGAAACCTATGGCTCACTCCCGGATACTTTAATTCAACTGGCCAGACAACAGAATCTGTCTCTAAAAATTGAACATGTCTACCTGGGAAAATATGTTAGTTTTAATGACGAAGTAACTCTGGATGATATTGCCGTGGGATTTGAACGGGCACTCAGAGATATCAAAGGCAATGAAAATGAGATTAAACCTTTTGCCTGCATTACTCATTCCACCGGTGGGCCGGTGGTTCGACACTGGATTAATCGTTTTTACGGAGCACGGAAATTAAAGTTCTGCCCAATAAAACATCTGGTGATGTTAGCGCCAGCCAATCATGGTTCAGCTCTGGCGGTATTAGGCAAGCAACAGGTCAGCCGACTTAAAGCCTGGTTTGAAGGCGTTGAACCCGGGCACAAGGTGCTTGATTGGCTCTGCCTGGGAAGTGAAGGGCAATGGGAACTTAATCGTGATTTTCTGAAATATCGTTATCAGCAACAAAACTTTTATCCCTTTGTGTTTACCGGGCAGGGAATTGATACCAAATTTTATGATTTCCTGAACAGCTATCTGGTTGAAAAGGGTTCTGATGGTGTTATACGAGTAGCAGGGGCCAACATGAACTATCGTTATTGTTCGTTGCTACAAACCGATATTCCCACCCCTGGGAAACGCTCAAAAACCTTGCAGTTACGGGTGATAAAAGGTCATCCTATAAAGTATTCCCCCGCCGTTCCGCTCGGTGTTTTTAGTGGTCTTAGTCATTCGGGTAATAAAATGGGCATTATGGCGAGTAAACCCAAAAATCCTCAGCATCAGTTATTGGCATCTGAGGTGTTGAAGTGTTTTAGCGTCAATTCCGATAAGGATTATCGTCAGCGGATGGATGATTTGAAAATACTGACCCGGCAGCAACAGCAGTTAATTCCTGTTGGTAAAAAGCAGACTATCAGCCGTTATTGTATGCTGGTATTTAATATTCATGATGAACAGGGTATGGCAATGAAAAAAGATGATTGTGATATCTTTTTGTTAGCGGGGAAAAATTATTCTGAAAATAACCTGCCAAAAGGTTTTTTCAAAGACAGGCAATTTAACGATGCCAGCAAGTCATTGATTTATTACCTTGATGCGGACAAAATGTCTCAATTAAAAGATGGTCTGTTTGGTATCAAGATTGTGCTGAGACCTGCTAAAGGTTTTGCTTATTATTTGCCAGCCGAGTTCCGATCGGAAGGTCTGCATATTGACAAAATACTCGCTGCTAATGAGACCACCTACTTTGATATCA
>DRNA01000258.1 GCA_011322365.1 Aeromonadales bacterium
AAGAGCCTTGGAAATGGAAGAGCAATGGAGTCGTCAAACCAGGAAATAGGTGGCCAGGCCAAGGAAGGTTAGCAGGCCGATGATGTCGGTGATGGTTGTGAGAATGACACCACCGGCAATTGCGGGGTCGATCCCCATCCTTTTTAATACCAGTGGTAAGCTGACGCCACTGGCAGCGGCGATAATTAAATTCATCATCATTGCTGTGGCGATAACCATGCCCAGTTTTAAATCATCTTTCCACAGGTAGACCATCACTCCTACGGTAACTGACCAGATAATGCCATTGATTAAACCCACCATAACTTCCTTAATAAATAACCAGCGCGCATTACTGGCGCCAACATGACCGAGTGCAATACCTCTGACGACGATCGTCAGAGCCTGATTCCCAGCAATGCCTCCCATACTGGGGACAATTGTCATCAATACCGCAATGGTGGCTAATTTTTCCAGGGTGCCTTCAAAATAATTGCTTACAGCTGCGGCCATTAGTGCCGTAATCAGGTTAATGCCTAACCAGATCCCGCGTTTGGGTACGGTTTTGGCTACCGGGGCGAAAGTGTCTTCATCTTCGTCAAGGCCCGCCATGGTTAACATTGACTGTTCAGCATCTTCAATGATGACATCGACCACATCATCAATGGTAATACGACCGATTAATTGATTTTGCTCATTTACTACAGGTGCTGAAATCCAGTCATAGCGTTCAAATAAGTGCGAAATTTCGACGTCATTTAATGATGCCGGAATAGCCGGGGCTTTGGTCATTACATCGGCTACCAGATCTTCAGGGTTTGATGTCACCAGTTTGGTAAGTGTGATCATACCTAATAAATGGTCATTTCTATCCACCACATACAGGGAATCAGTATGGGAGGGCAGCTCTTCACGCATTCTCAGATAGCGTAATACCACATCAACTTCTACATTTGGTCGGACCGTTACCGCATCGGTATTCATTAACCCGCCA
Organism: Aeromonadales bacterium; assembly: GCA_011322365.1. GTDB lineage: Bacteria > Pseudomonadota > Gammaproteobacteria > Enterobacterales > DRNA01. The sequence goes on from DRNA01000258.1 coordinate 974, forward strand.
GCGGTATCTTCCGGGTAGTTAATAACGGCTGCCACCCGTTGGCGATCCTGTTCGTCCATGGATGCCAGTACCTTGTGGTAGAGATTTTCAGGCAGGTCAGCGAGGATATCAGCAACATCATCGGTATCCTGATCGGTTACCGCTGCGGCCACCTCAGAGGGTGCCATCTTGCTGAGGAAGCCGGCTCGAATTTCATCGGCTAACTGATTGAGTATTTCTCCCTGCCTTTCATGCGGCAGTAAATGCCACAGTTGCTCCCGGGCTTTGGGTGGCATTGATTCGATGATATGGCCAATATCTTCAGCAGGCATTTCACTCAGTGTTTGACGAACTTCCGCCAACAGGCCATTTTCCAATGCTTCGCTAAGGGAGCTAATGGTGGCATGCTGAGTATCTTCCTGTTCGTACACTGGTTGCATGGTAATTGATGTCTATGGATTGTGGTTCTGGTTGATTGCCTTCTATGTCTATTAGTTTAGCCTGATTCATGACGGACACCAAGAAAATTCACCATCAAGGTGAAAAAACTCTGAATAAAAACAGGGGATTAAAAAATTAATGTCAAAAATATCTGCAGGAAAATAGTGTCTTTACAGGATGCGTTAGTCTTTTTCCTGCATCATTTCCCGGTGCACAACTTTCACCTGTTGAAAGCTTTCGCGAAAATGTGCTGCCAGTTGTTCCGAGATATAAACCGAACGGTGCTGCCCGCCGGTGCAGCCAATGGCAATGGTCATATAGGAACGATTTTCCTTTTCAAAACGCGGTAACCAGGTGTGTAGGAAAATTTTTATCTGCCAGATAAATTCCAGCACCAATGGTTGTTCATTTAGAAAATCAATGACGGGTTTGTCAAGACCTGTATAGGGTCTGAGTGCTTTATCCCAGTAAGGATTAGGAAGGCATCTGGCATCAAAAACATAGTTGGCATCGGTTGGGATGCCATGCTTAAAACCAAAGGATTCAAATAGTAGATCCATGCCTACGCCAGTATCTTTACTCAGGCGGTTAGTCAGTTGTTCCTTGAGCTGATTAGGTGTCAGTTTACTGGTATCAATTATCAGATCGGCATCCATAGCTACCTGTTCCAGTAACATGCGCTCCTGTTCAATGGCCTGTTGCAGAGAAAGCCCATCATGGGTTAAAGGATGTCTACGACGTGTTTCGCTGAAACGCTTCATTAAAGTCAGGTTATCTGCGTCAAAAAATATCACATCCACATCCCAACCAGATGCTGCAATATCGGCTCTGATCTTGTGGAATGCAGAAAGGTCAGAGCTGACATTTCTGGCATCAATACCTACAGCCACATCATTGTAGTCATTGCTGATTTTTTGAAGGACGGTAGAAAGTAAATCTGGTGGCAGGTTATCAATACAATAAAAACCCTGATCTTCCATGGTATGCAGCGCCAGGCTTTTGCCCGATCCCGATCGTCCGCTGATCACTATTAATCTCATGCTAGTATTTCCGCTATTCGTGGGTTGGTTGATTTAATCCATTTATACAGTTTAAGCGGATCTTTTTCTGTACGCAACACTTTTAAAGCCTCTGATGCTTCAGATAATGATGCAATACTTTGCAAAAGTTCATTATGCTCCTGACAGGCATTTTCCGGTACGATGAGGCCGAAGATGAGATCAACCGGCTCTTTATCAGGATTATCACACATACATTGGTCGACAATTAATAAAACGCCGATAGGCTTTTTACAACTGGCCAGTCGACCATGGGGAATGGCTATCCCATGGCCAAAATTAGTTG